>JADLCG010000056.1 GCA_020847355.1 Anaerolineales bacterium
ATGCACGCCGTGAGCGGCGATAGTATTAGGACCCAGAATACCGTGCTTTTGCAAGCGATCCATTACGCGCAGGTTGCTTTTCTTGAGGCTGTCGTACTCATCCGCTTCATGTTCGGCGACATGAATATGAAAGCCGATTTCATCCGGTACGTTTGCGCGGCAAGCCTGTAAGGTGATGCCTGAAAGCGTCAGACTGGCGTGCAAGCCAAAGGTCGCGGCGAGGCGCGGATGCGGGTTTGTCCGCAGGCGTTTTAGGAAACGTATATTCTCGTTAATTCCATCGTTGGCTTTTTCTAATCCATCGCGATCGGTCACTTCGTAGCATAATACGCCGCGCAATCCGCTTTTATCTACCGCATCGGCAATTTGATCGAGCGAGCCGTCAATGGCGTTGGGCGAGGCGTGATGATCAATCAGCGTGGTTGTGCCGTGTTTGATCGCGTCCACAAGGCTGATTAATGCGGAATAGCGCACGGCTTCCGCATCGAGCGAACGGTCGAGGGGCCACCACAACTTTTGCAGAATCTCAGGGAAGTCTTTTGGCGCTTCGCCGGGGATTGCCAGCCCGCGTGAAAAAGCGCCGTAGAAATGCGTGTGTGCGCAAATTCCGCCGGGCATAATGTATTGACCATTTGCGTCGGTGGGTTTGGCTTTTGGATATTTCGCGGTTAGCGCTTTGGTTGTGCCAATCTCTTTGATGCGATCGCCGACGATGTAAATTGCGTGATTTTCCAAAATTCGATTTGGACTTTCCCACGTGATGAGGTTGGCGTTGGTAATCAGCATATTAATTTAATCCAAGTTGGGTTGGGTCGGGGAGTTTAACGCCGGAAGCGCCGATTTCCCAAAGAATATTGAATGCGGCTTCGCGTAATTCAGGATCGTCCTTATACATCGCGTGATACAACTGCGTGACGACGCCTTCAGTGGGCGCGAATTTGAGATACGGCAAAGCGGCAAGGCGCGTTTCGGGAACTTCGCTTTTGAGCGCTTGCAAGAGAATATCGGTGGCGGGAGTTCCGGGCGAAATCCCCACGCCTTGCTTGCTGGCGAATTCGATCAGCCACGGAGAATCAGACGGGGCTTTGAGTTTATGCGGCGCGCGCGCGGCGATGTTCGTTTTTGCATCCAGCACTTCGGTGGCGGCGTTGCGCACAACCCATTGTTCATCTGCAATCTGGATTTTTTGCAAGGCTTCAATCGCCCACGCATCTTCAAGCCGCCCCAAGCCGTAAGCGATGGCGCGGCGCAGGAGTATATCTGCATGTTCCATGCCTTCTTTGAGCACCGCGTGACCTTCTGCGGGGTCTTCGGCAAGGGCTTCGGCGGCGGCGCGGCGCACGTCTTCATCGCCGCTTAATAACGTGTGCGCGACCAATTCCAGCGCTTCGTTTGTGCCGATTGAAACCAGCGCTAAACAGGCGGCGCGGCGGACGGAAATGCTCGGCGCGTTGAGCGTTTGCGAAAGGACTTGTACGGCTTTTGTGTCTTTGATTGCGCCCAAGCCTAAAACTGCTAATTGAACTAACTCAAAGGCTGTGCCGCTTGCAAATTGACGGAAGAGCGGCGCGGCATTGGCATCGTTGCTATAAACGAACGCCGCCATCGCTTGTCCGCGCACGCCAAGCGGAATGCCCTCGGTTTGCAGGATCGCGGCTAATGAGCCAAATAGCTTTCCGCGCCACGGGGCGTTTTTGGGCGCATCGCGCAGGAAGCGCGCCGCGCTCATCAGCGGACGGTGCATGGGCAGGCGCGAAAATTCCAGCATGGATTGAACGAGTTTGCTGGCGTCGCCGAATGCGGCGAAGTAACGCATGGCGAGGTATTTGCCCGCCCAATCGGTTTGTTCGAGGATTTGATCTTCGGCGTTGTAATTGGTCATGGCGCGTCCGGCTAAATAACCGGCGAAGATCGGGTGGATAAATTTCATGCGATGATGCGGATAGCTGACTAATAAACCGCTGGCGACCATTTTGCTCAGCAATCCATAAGTGGGCGTGGCGACTTTCTCCGCTTTTTTATCGCCGGCTGGTTGTTCTTCGGCGGCTGGCGCATCGTTTGTTTGCGCTTTTAGTTCGCCGGTTTTGAGTTTTAGCTCTCCAGTTTTGAGTTTTAATTCGCCGGTTTGCCCGGGGATTTTTTCTTCGGCAGGCTCAAATGAGCGAACCCAAGCGCGCGCCTTGCGCGGATCGAATACGGCTTGCGCGCTTAAGGTCGCTTGCATGGCTAGAGTCTCCAGCGCGGCGAGCGGCGTGTTGGGCGGGGCGATGCGCCGAATGTGCGAAGCGAGCCCCTCTAACACATGCGGACCTAAACTGTCGCCTGCGTACGCGCCCCAAGCTTTGAGCGTCAGTTCGAGCGGAGTCAAATTTGAATTGTCTGTACCCAGCCAGATGTTAAGTAGGAGCGGGTCAACTTGTTGCGCGCCAGTTTGCGCCCAGCTTTCCATGCTGACGGTTTGCGTCCAGAGTTCGCCCCATTGGCGAATGAAAGTCTCATGGCGTTTTGTAGACCAAGTCGCCAAGGTCAGCGGAGCGAAGCCCAGCGAAATTAATCCGTCCAGATATTCGGGCGAGCCGGTGGTGATAATTTTATTTTGCGGGAAGAGTTTGATCAGCAATTTGAAATATTCGCTGACCACTTGTTGCTCGGCGGCGGTGATTTCATCGTAACCGTCTATCAGTAAGAGCGCGTTCCCGCCTTTGAAGACGCCTTGAATAAAGGCAGGCAGACGACCTAAATCGAACATGGAGGCATTTTCTGAAAATGCTTCTGTGATGGGCGTGAGCGCATTTTTTTCGTCAGCGGCGGGGAGTCTTAAATCTGCAACGTGTAAAAGAAAGGGAACGGCTTCTTGCAATGCGCCCATTTCAGCGCTGCGGTTGGCGAGTAAGGAAGCGAGATGCGCGAGCGCGACGCTTTTCCCAATGCCCGGCTGACCAATAATGACCAAATTGGAATTTCCCGCCAGCGCTTGGGGCAGGGTGAGCGTTTGCACGCCAAAGGTCGAGCCAATTTCGGGCCAAGTTGGCAAATATGGCACGGTCTGAGAAATTATGTCTTCAAAAACTGGCGCTTCGCCGGGTTCAACAATCGGCTTGGGCGCAAAGACGAGCGGCGTTTGGAGAATTTCATCCAACGCGAAGAGCGGCGCGGCAAGGTGCATACCTTGCGCTCGGCGTAAAGTATTGCGCCGATGATTTTCTTCAACAGCGGTAGACTTTCGAGATTGGGCAACTTCGCTTTTTTCTTTTATGCCGCTACGAATTTCGCGCCATAATGGGCGCGCGCGCGAAAGTAACCACCAGAAAACAGAGGCGGAAATAAAACCTGCAAAAAATGAAAAAGGATCAAATCCGAAAATAAACATTCGTCAACTCGCGTATAAAATTCTACCGCAGGATGGGCAGTGTGCCAGTTGTTTGGCGGATTTCGCATTTTGTTGTAATGCGGCGGTCAAAGTTGCGCCGCACGAGGCGCAAGAGCTTTCTGAAAATTCAGTCACCGCCACGCCGCGTTTTTGTTGGCGCAAATCTTTATAAATCGTCAATAAGTTGAGTTCGATTGGCTTTTCTGAAGCGTCGCGTTCTTGGCTTAAGCGTTCTAAATCTTTGATCAATTTAGATTGTTCGTCTAGCAGAGCTTTATGTTCGCCGTTTAATTTGGATTGAATTGACTCAAGCCCGCTCCGCGCCGCGCTCAAAGCGGATTCAGCGTCTTCGGCTTTGACCAACGCTTCGAGTTCTCGCTCTTCGAGCGCGCCGAGATGTTTTTTCAGCGAAGCCGATTCTTTTTGTAAATCTTGCAGTTCTTTTGGATTGTGAACGCCGCCGCCGTATAAGCTGGATTCGGTTTGTTCGATCTTTATTTTTTGCGCCTGAACTTCAGCTTCGGCAGATTTCAAAATCCGCTTTGCGGATTGCGTTTCACCCTGAGCGGATTCGACCAGCGCCAGAGCTTTCTTTAATTCCAAATCGTTTTCCAGCGTCTTGCGAATTTTCTGCAATTGCAAGTTAGCCCGATCCAATTGGCTGTCTACTTGTTGCAGGCGAAAAAGTCCCAGTGAAGCGCTCATAAGTTTAATTATACTCTCCGCGCTTATAAAATGCGCTGTTTTATTGCGGCGTAATATTGTAGTAGTTATAAATCGCTTTGGCGAGATTTGCAATTAATGGATTGGTGATGTCCCAAACATTGTTGAGCGGGTGATAAGTGTAAACCGAGAGGACGAAATTTCCGCCGGAGGTGTAAACAATGCCGGCGTCGCTAATGTCGTGTACCGTTCCGTCCGAAGCGGGGACGTAGCCATGTTTGTGAGGGACGAGCGTCCCGTCCGGCACGCCGCCTTGAATGAGCGCGCCGAGTTTATCCTGCGCCATAAAGTCAATCAGCATTTGGCAAGCAGTTCCGTTGATTTTATCTGGAAAAGCCGCAACCAAAGCGCCGCCGCCAGTTTGGGCGCATTGATAAATATCCGTGAGCAGAGAACCCATTTCGGCGGGCGTGGTTTGCGAATAGGGGTCAGGATCGGTAAATACATCGGTGCGCGAATTCCCCGGCGTGACGGGTCTAACCGCCAGCATCGGCGCGCCTAAATAGAAAAATCCATTGATGAAGGTGCTGGTCAACCCCAGCGTTTTCATATTTTCAGTGACGATCAACGGGCCGATGTTTGGGTCAATGCCGCCGAGGACAATATCGGTCGCGGTGTTATCCGATTTACCTAACACGCGCGAGATCGTCGCAGTTGTGCCTGCGTCTAAATTACTGCCGCGATTGATCAAATACGAAGCCACGATTGGAACTTTGATCGTGCTGGACGCGGTAAAGGCAATGTCCGGCTCGGTTGGAATCTCTTGTTTGTTTTGAATTGAAAAGTGAATCTCTTGTCCGGTTTGTAAATCCACCATGTACAAACCGATCAAACCGTCAAAATCCGAAACTGTGATGATTTGTTTGAGCAGAATTTCGAGGCTGTCAATTGTGGGGCGCGCCGCAGTGGTGCGGCTGAAGGTTAATGTGATCGAGCGATTGTTTGGCGATTTCAACGCATCGGTGATCAATAAAACGGCACGGTTGATGTCTAAAGTTTTGCCGGGCGCGCCGGGTAAAAAAGTAGTCCCGCCCGGGACGGGTTGCGCCGGCGTGGGCGGCTCATCATACCGCGCCGCAATTTCATTTTGCAAATAGCCGCGCAAACGCTCTTCGGAAATTGAAGCGGCTAACGGAATTTGGATTCCGCTTCGGTTGCGATTCCAAAGATAATCCCAAAACCCGCCCCAAAACGAGCCGCCGGTGCGATTCTGATCCGCCGCGGCGAGCATACTGTCGGAGTTCAATTCAAAGCCGACTAAGTCTGGGTCAATTTGAATCAAGCCTTCGCCATACTTAACTTCGATCGGCGAAGCGTAAACTTCCAGCAAACGTTCGGATGCCTGTAGCGGAGATAAACCGCCGACAGGCACGCCGCCAACCGTCATCCCGGCTGGGTAGCTATTGCGCTGACGACTATATCCAATTAATGCGGTGATGCCGATGATCGCCGCCGCGATTAAAAATAAAAGGGAAACGCCCCGCAGGATGGTATTTGTATTTCGATTTCTCAATGCGCCTCCAGAAATTGCGTGTCTTAAAAAGTATAACATACCAAAATAAAGCGCCTGTGCTAGAATAGGAGCGTATTTTTTTAAGCCGGTAAGTTGGCTATCTTATTTTGAAGGGATCGCAATGTTCCGATCTTTTTTGATTTATCTTTCTAAAGCCGCTTGGGCGCAAAAATTAACCACCAGTTGGGGATTTGCTTGGAAGACCGCTTCGCGTTTTGTGGCGGGGACGAAATTATCCGAAGCTATGAAAGTCGTCGGCGAATTGAACGCCAAAGGCATCAACGTCACGCTGGATTGTTTGGGCGAGCATACGAACACGCCGGACGAAGCGCAACAAGCCACCGATGAAATCTTCGCGACTCTCGACGCGCTCGGAGCGGATCCTGCCGCGAGGAGCAACATCTCGATCAAGTTGACTCAAATTGGGATGGGCTTGGATGAAAGTTTGTGCGCCGAAAACCTTGAGCGCATTCTGGCGCGCGCCAAGCAAAACAAAACTTTTGTCCGCTTGGATATTGAAGATACGCCGTATACGGATAAGACCATCAATCTGTATTATGCAATGCGCGAGAAAGGCTACGAAAATATCGGCGTGGCGCTTCAAGCCTATTTGTATCGTTCTGAAGCGGACATGCGCCGCTTACTGCAAAACAAGACGCATATTCGCATTGTCAAGGGCGCATATAATGAACCGCCTGAAAAAGCCTTCCCTAAAAAAGCGGACGTGGACGCCAATTATGATCTGTTGGCGAAGATTCTGCTCGACGCTTCACATGCGAATCAATCCGCTTTGTCTAAAGATGGGCGCGTGCCGCCGCTTCCGGCAATTGCCTCGCATGATGAAAAACGCATTGCCTTTGCCAAGCAATACGCCGAGAAGATTGGGCTGGCTAAAACCGGACTTGAATTTCAAATGCTCTACGGCATTCGGCGGGATTTACAGGAGCAACTCGCGCAGGAAGGCTATTCGGTTCGAGTTTACGTTCCGTTTGGCGCGCAATGGTATCCATACTTTATGCGGCGGCTGGCGGAAAAACCAGCAAACGTCTGGTTCTTTGTATCCAACTTCTTCAAAGGATAAATATAAAAGAGCTTCATGGAATTCCATGAAGCTCTTTTGTTAGACGCTTGTAAATTATTTTTTCTCTTCACGATCCAAAGTCACATCTTCCCACGAAGTAGGATCGTTCAGCGGTTCTAAATGCGTGAAGACGGTCGCGAAAGGCAGAGCCTGTCGAATGTCCGCTTCGATGCGCTCTAAAAGTTGATGCCCGCGTTGCACGCTCCAATGCCCCGGCACCAGCACATGCACAGAGACGAATCTGCGCGCGCCGGATTGTCTCGTCCGCAAGGCGTGATATTGCACATTTTTCTGCATGTGACTTTGCAGAATTTTATGCACGAGCGCCTGCTCATTGGGCGGCAATGCCGTATCCATTAAACCCAATACAGATTTACGAATAATCTGTATTCCAGACCAGACGATATTCGCCGCGACGAGCAGTGCAATTAGCGGATCTAAAATTTGCCAACCCGTTAGCGATACTAAGCCAATGCCGCCAATCACGCCCACGGAAGTCCACACATCGGTCATTAGGTGATGTGAATTGGCTTCCAATGTAATAGATCGTTCGCGCTGGCTGGCGCGTAATAAAATTTGCGCGACCGCCAAATTGATCAGCGCGGCAAGCAGCGAAACGATGATACCCACGCCAACGGCTTCAAGCGGTTTTGGAGCGGTCAATCTTTGAAGCGCCGCCGCGCCAATGCTGATCGCCGCCGCGAGGATTAATGTCCCCTCGACGCTACTTGAAAAATATTCAGCCTTGCTGTGACCATATAAATGATCCTCGTCCGCCGGACGAGCGGCAATGCTCAACATCGCCAGCGCCATCATTGCGCCCGCCAAATTCACAAACGATTCAAGCGCATCTGAAAGCAAACCGATTGAGCCCGTGACCCAATACGCAAGAGCTTTCAAGAAAATTGTCAAAAGCGCCGCGCCAATTGAGAGCCACGCAAAGCGGGTGAGCGCATTGCGCTTAGAGTTATTTTTTTTCATAAGTTCAAATTTGAGTTGTGATGAATTACGTTCGCGACTCTGGAAATAGCTGTGACCAACTCTCCGCATCGCCAACCAAGAGTCCCAGCCCGCTTCTTACCGGACCTGAACATGGCTCTGCGTCGAAGAGCGCCGCCAAAGCTGAAGCCGCCGGCGAAAAATAAGCGATTACCTCGCAATGCAACCTGCCCTCTGATTCATTGCGCGTGAAGACGGCTATATCTTTAGCTTCGGTAGTTGAATATAACTCTCGAAACGCCGCGCGAATTTCTTCGGTAGGTTCGTCGGCGATCATGCCATCGCCAAGAGAAAGAGAATGCCAATTTTTTTTCATACGTTTGATTATAAATCCTCTTGCTCATCGGGTACAATTCTAATTATGTCCGCTTCGCTTGCGTTGGTCACTGGTTCCGCCCATCGGCTGGGTAAAGTTTTCGCTCTTACCCTCGCCCGTTTGGGATATTCCATCGCCTTGCATTATCGCGGCTCTGCCGACGAAGCCGACCATACCGTTAAGGAGATTCGCGCCCTCGGCGTAGAATGTCTTCCCATCCGCGCCGATCTGACCATTCCAGAAAAAATAGATTTCCTCTTCTCGCTAGTGGATGAATTCAAAACGCCGCTCAAAGTATTGGTCAACTCGGCGGCGGTGATGCAGGTTGCCAAGCCCGCCGAACTTGAAATCAAAGATTGGGACCTTACGTTCGATCTCAACTTGCGCGCTCCATTTTTGCTTGCCCAAAAAGCCGCCGAACGCATGACAACCGGCGGACTCATCGTCAACATTACGGATGTCGGCGCGCAAAAAGCTTGGAGCCGCTACTCTGCTTACACCGTCAGCAAAGCCGGGTTAGAATCGCTCACTAAAGTTTTGGCGCGCGCCTTTGCCCCAACGATTCGCGTCAACGCAATCGCCCCCGGCTTAACCCTCCCATCGGATGCAGTCACTGAAGAACAATGGCAACAATTGATTGAAAAACTCCCGCTCAAACGCGCCGCCCAACCGGAAGAAATCGCCTCCGCCCTTGAATTCCTGATCGCGAATGAATACATTACGGGTCAAACAATCGTAGTGGATGGCGGATATTCTCTGATTTGATTTTACAAATGGCTTCTAAAAAAAATCTCCCTGATCTTGCGATCACGCTTCTTTTGCTTGTTGTCGCCAGCTATTACGCTTATGCGTATGTGGATTTCAACATCCCGCCCTTTGAAGACGCCGCGATGTTAATGCGTTATTCGCAAAACCTTGCAAATGGACATGGCATTGTTTGGAATATTGGCGAACGTCCGGTAGACGGCGCGACCGATTTTCTCTTCATGCTTAGCCTTGCCGGATTAATTAAGCTGGGTTTTACGGTGGGGCAGGCAGTGCGCGGCATTGGCTTTGCTTCACACTTGCTTACGATTCTGATTGTTTATTGGGGCAACCGCCGCGTTCACCACGCAAACATTTGGCTCTCTTTGTTTAGCGGACTTTACCTTGCCGTAGGAGTTGGACTCTCGTATGTTTCTGCCTACTTTGGGACTCCTTATTTTGCGTTAGCCTCCGCCGCCGCCTGGACCTTAGCCCTGCTTCTGATGAAAGAGCAGAATCCACGCTTTGGCTTGATTCTGGCTTTTGCTTTGAGCGGCTTGATCGCCGGATTAATTCGTCCTGAAGGCGTCATCCTTGCTTCGCTAATGTTACTCTCGGTGATTTTCGTCAGAGGCGTGAAGAATTCAATCGCTATTCTGGTTACTTTTGTTTTAGTTTTCGGCTTGTTGGGCGGCGCTTACTTTTTATGGCGTTGGGACTACTTTGGTTACCCGCTTCCTAACCCGTTTTATAAGAAGGGGAATCATGGCTTGCAATGGAGTTCATTCTACGGTTCATTGCAAAATACGCTGAAATTGTGCCTGCCATTTGCATTTGCGGCTTTGCTGGGACTGCGCTCGCAGGCAGGGACGCGGCAAACCATTGCATACCTGATTCCGATTCTTGGTTTTGCTTCCGCTTTTATTTTGATTTCAGACGAGATGAATTACGGAATGCGCTTTCAGTATGCGCTCCTGCCGATCGCGCTCTTGTCTTGGATTCCGCTTTTAGGTAGATTCGATTTTTCGTGGCTGAATCAGAAATCAGCTAGGGAAAGGGGCGTGTATTCTGCCGCGATTGCGGCGCTGTTCTTGAGTCTGGTTTATTATTCTTGGTTTCAAAATTGTTTTCTTGTCTCTGAACAAAAAACTTGCGCGCGCCCTTATGAAAAAGACGGTCGCTACGAGATGGCGAAATTCTTGGCGGAATATCGCGATCGAGGATATGTAATCGCCACAACTGAAGCGGGTTTATTGCCTTATTATTCAGGTTGGACGGCGCTTGATACGTGGGGGTTGAACGATCAGTTCATCGCGCACAACGGCAAGCTGACGACGGCGTATTTAGATCAATACAAGCCGCAGATCATTATGTTCCACGATTATTATTCGCCGCTTGTCCCGCCCAAGTTAACCGAAGCGAATTTGGCGCAACCGTGGTTCAGCATGACCATTTTATTGAAGACCTATGCGGAAGAAAACGGCTATGTTTTGGCGGCGGTTTTTGGCTCCAGCCCCTATGATACGCATTATTATTATGTGCGTTCCGATTTTGAAGATAGCCGATTGTTCATTAAGAAAATCTCCGAGTTTAGAAATTACTATGATCCGACTACCGGTAAGCGCTCGTTAAATTATGCGAAGTATCAGGAACCGTAAATTATCTTTAGAGGAGTATGAGATGTCTGAAATTGATCAGCTTGTAGAAAAATTGACCGACGAAGGCGAGAAATTTACGCGCTTCTTTTCTGAATTAGCGCCTGAGCAATGGACTTTGCAAATTTACACCGAAGGCGAAACCTGGACTTTGCGCGACGTGCTGGCGCATTTCGTCACTGCCGAGCGCGGGTTGCTCAAATTATTTGAGCAGATTTGCGCGGGCGGCTCGGGCGTGGCGGAAGATTTCTCCGTGGACCGTTACAACGCCGCTCAACAACATAAAGCGAAGGATTTGTCCTCCGCTGAATTACTGGTTCAATATCAGCAAGTGCGCGCCGATTCAATTCGTTGGGTTTCGGGATTGAAAGAGGAAGCTCTTGAAATTAAAGGCCGCCATCCATTTTTAGGCGAAACCACGCTCCGCGAGATGATTAAGTTGTTGTATATTCACAACCAGACTCACTATCGAGATATAAAGAACGCAATGAAATAAATTTTATATGCTGAAATTTGTTCGCCCGTTGAATTTGCTTTTAACGGTATTTGCATACGCACTAGGGTCAAGCATTGCCGCTTATCTGCATAATGCTTGGCGGATTTCAAGTTTTACCTTGGGATTATTAATCCTGACCTTTGCTCAAATCGGGATGAATTTACTTGCCGAAGTATTTCGCCCGCCAAATGAGCCGTTGCTGGCGGGTGAGACTCCAAAAGAGAAGCTGGCGCTTCGCAATCAACTTCTATATACCGCCCTAACTTTTTTTGCGGCAAGCGTAACCTGCGCGTATTTTTTGCTTCTAAACTATAAGCCTGCGCCGCTTGCGTTTTATTTTATAGTCAGCTTTATTTTTTCAGCGCTTCTTTATGCGCTCCCGCCTTTGCGTTTGGTCAATCGCGGCTTTGGCGAGTTGATTTTGGCGGTGCAAAGCGCTTATTTCGCGCCGGCGCTTGGATACTGGCTTCAGGCGGATGAAGCGCACAATTTGTTGACATTCATTGCCGCCCCGTTGACTCTGTTGGCTCTGGCTTGTTTCCTCGCGCTGGATTTCCCGGCTTTTGCGAATGATGAAAAATATCAACGCGGCACATTGCTTCGCTTACTTACTTGGGAGCGCGCAATTCCGCTTCATCACGCTTTGCTCGCTTGCGCTTATGGCATTTTTACCCTTGCTCCGCTGTTTGGCTTTTCGTTGAGGTTGATCTGGCCCGTTTTTCTGGCGCTTCCCTTTGCCGGCTTTCAGATTTTTCAACTTCATTCCATTAGTTTGGGCGCTAAGCCTAATTGGAACTTATTGATTACGACAAGCTACGCGCTCTTTGGATTGACAGTTTACCTGCTATTGACGAGCTTTTGGCGTTAAGACAGTCTATTTTGTAAGTTGAAATCCCCCTGAAAAATTCTTGACAGCGCTTTTCTCTAGGTGTATAAATCCAGCGCAAATTGAATGGTCCTCGTTAGGCCAGGCGTCTGTAGTGTACACAAGCCATTGTCCTGAAACGTCGAAAGACGCCAAAGGGTATACCAGGTGAGGTCGGCATAAGGCTTTACTCAAAATGGCTGGGAAACATCCCTACGATCTACAGTGCTAAAGCTCAACCAGAGAGGCGGCGTTCTTTTAAGTATGTCTTTGCGCCTCCCTGATTTTTTGACGGGAGGCTTTCCTTTTGCCGGGATGCGTTGCGCTTGCAAATTTACGCGCATCACGCAAGGAGGTGGTTCGCATGAGTAGTGCGAACGGCGATAAACAGTTGCTTCTTTTTCAGGCGAAAAGCTGGCTTTTCCTTTACGCTCGCTCTGTTGTTTTCGCTTCCTCCGCTTGCGCTTTGCTCAGGATATAGCAATTTGCGCGTTGTGGGGGAGCGAGAGTTCACAGGCTGGTTAATCGAGATCGCCTTTTCGTCAAGTGAAGGCGATCTTTTTATTTGGAAAGACGAGATCGCGATGATTACATTTATTATTCTAGTTTAGAAGGAAATAACGATGAACCCGACATTGAAAATCATAGACCTCAAGGCGTTGGTGGAAGCCCGCGATTTCAATACCATCCGCGAGGAGACGAAAAACTGGCCCCCCGTAGATTTAGCCGAATTGATGGAGCCGTTATCAGCGGAGATGGAGGCGGTCATCTTTCGCTTATTGCCGCGCGACCAAGCGGCAGGCGTCTTCAGCTATCTCTCGGAGGAACGTCAAAAGGAATTGCTCAAAGCGATGGCGCATGAAGAAGTGGCGAGCATCTTCAACGCGATGCCGCCGGATGACCGTACTTCTATCTTTGAGGAATTGCCCGCCAATGCAATTCAACAAGTCCTCAATTTGCTCTCCACAGAAGAACGCGCGGTCGCTTCGCAACTACTCGGTTATAACGAAAATTCCGTTGGGCGTTTGATGACGCCGGATTTTGTGCGCGTGCGCACCGAATGGACGATTGCTTATGCGTTGGATCACATTCGCCGCTATGGAAAAGACAGCGAAACGATGAGTTCAATCTATGTAATTGACGAGCAAAATAAATTGGTGGACGATTTACGCATCCGTCAGCTTTTGCTGGCTTCGCCAACCGACTTGATTTCAGACTTGATGGATTATCGTTTTGTGGCGCTGAAAGCCACCGATAAACGCGAGAAAGCCGTTGAAGAATTCAAACTTTCGGACTTAAACGCCCTGCCCGTAACGGACGCAGAAGATACTTTAATCGGCATCGTCACTGTGGACGACATCCTCGACGTGGCTGAAGAAGAAGCCACAGAAGACATCCATAAAATCGGCGGTTCTGAAGCGCTAGACGAACCTTACATGAAAATCAGCATTCCTAAGATGGTTCAAAAACGCGCAACTTGGCTGGTTATTTTATTCATCAGCGAAATGCTCACTGCAACTGCGATGGGGCAGTTTGAACATGAAATTGCCAAAGCTGTCGTTTTATCCATCTTTGTGCCTTTGGTTATATCCAGCGGCGGCAACTCCGGCTCGCAAGCCTCTACGCTAATTATCCGCGCTATGGCATTGGGCGAAGTGACGTTAAAAGATTGGTGGCGGGTTATGCGGCGCGAGATTTTATCCGGCTTGTCGCTTGGCACGATTTTAGGCGTGATCGGTTTTGTACGCATCACGATTTGGGCAAAAGCCTTCAATTCCTACGGCGAGCATTGGTTCTTGTTGGCGCTCACTGTCGGCTGTTCGTTAATTGGCATTGTGCTTTGGGGCTCGCTCTCCGGCTCGATGCTTCCGTTTATTTTGCGCCGCATCGGGCTCGATCCCGCCACATCTTCCGCGCCGTTTGTCGCCACCTTGGTAGACGTTTCAGGCTTGATTATTTACTTCAGCGTAGCGGCAGTTATTTTAAAAGGCACGCTTCTCTAGCCAATTGAAAAGTTGACGATCAAAAGAGACGGCTTAAATGCGGCTGTCTCTTTTAATTTACATCCTTGTATCTTGACTTAGCGCTGCGCGCCGCATTCCCCGCTCGAGCTTGCTCCTGCGCCTTTGAAATTCGCTACCTGTTCCATATTTAGCGGTAATTATGAATCAACTTTGAGATATAAGGTATTATAGGGGAAGCTATGCATCCAAACGCTTTATTTCAACGTCTCGGCGGCTTTTTTGAGCGCTGATTGGCTCTTCTTTTCCTTGATCTTGTTAGCAAACTCAGCGGCGGCTCTATTGATCGCCGCTTCTTTGGCGCGCCGACCCAAAACGCCTGGGCGCATGTCGTTGCTTCTCATGCTGGTTATGCTGGCAATCTGGAGTTTCTCCTACGCCATGATTACGCTGGCTGAATCCATGGAGTTGAAGTTACTCTGGCTCAAATTTGAAAACATCGGCATCCTCACTGTGCCGATCTTCTGGTTCTTCTTCGCAGTGCGTTACAACCGGCTGGATCGTTGGCTCAACCCGTATACCGCTTGGTTATTTTTCGTCATTCCGGGCGTTTCGCTTGTATTTCTATTTTCGGAACGCTGGTTTCATTTATATTACGCTTCTGTCAATCAAGTTTCTGCGGCGATTGGTCCGTTGGTTGTTGAGCGGGGACCTTGGTATGTGGTGGCGCTGTTCTATGCCTATTTCATCAGTTTGGCGACGATCGGCTTGCTTATTCGCCGCGCTATTCAATATCGTAATATTTACCGCCGGCAAATGTATATCCTGATTATCGCGGCGTTGATTCCAATCCTGACGAATATTGTTTATCAATTGGCGCTGAGCGTTTCGCCCAATTTATTTTTGCGGATTGATCTTACGCCCATTTCTTTTACCGCTACAGCCGTATTAATAGCCGTGGGCGTGTTTGAATTTCGCATTTTCGATCTGATTCCGATTGCGCGCCACAACGTCTTGGAGCATATCCCTGAGATGGTTTTTGTGATTGACGCAAATAATAATGTTGTGGATGTTAATGCCGCCGCTCAACGCGCTTTGGGTAAGCGCATGGACGATATCATCGGTCATGCGCCATTTGAAGTCTTCTCCGCATGGCCGCTCTTCCTGCAATATTTTTTGTCGGCGAATGAAACTCACACAGAGATACAGATTCCCGGCGATCCAGCGGCGCGCACGCTTGAAGTAACGACGATTGTTCTACATAATTCCTCAAAGCAACTTGAAGGGCGCGTAATCGTCGCGCACGATATTACCGAGCATAAGCGCTTAGAGCGTAAACTCAAATTCGCCAATGAAGCCCTCATAGATCAACTCAATGAAATTGACAAACTCCGCGCCGAATTACAGGAGCAAACGACCCGCGACCCGCTGACGAATGTCTACAACCGCCGCTACATGAATGAGTTTCTACCTTTAGAGATCGCCCGCGCAGAGCGTGAGGGGATTCCGCTCTCTGTGGTGATTATAGACGCCGATAATTTCAAAGAATTCAACGATACCTACGGGCATAAATGCGGAGATATTATTCTGCAAGAGATCGCAACTTTCCTCGTTCAACAAACGCGCAGAAGCGATATGGTCTGCCGCTTTGGCGGCGAGGAATTTGTTGTGCTGATGACCGGCGCCTCGCTTGAGATCGCCTGTCAACGGGCCGAGTCGTGGCGTTTGGATTTTTCAAGAATTGCAATTGAGTATGATGAAGTGAAAGTGTGCGCTACTTTTTCAGCCGGCGTGGCGGCTTTTCCCCAGCATGGCTTGACGGATGATGCAATCTTGCAAGCCGCAGATCGCGCTTTGTATCAATCCAAAGCGGCGGGCAAGAATCAAGTGACAATGTATAGCGCGTGACGTTTTAGAGCTAGGCGTTCTTCAATTCTCGTCAAGTTCTTTCCCGATAAGCAACTCTAAATAGGATTTTTCAAATCCCGCCTGATCGCCGCGCAAACAGACTTGAACTGCATACGGCGCTTGTGCATCTTCGTAGGTTTGTCCGGCGCGCGC
>JADLCG010000057.1 GCA_020847355.1 Anaerolineales bacterium
GAAGCCGCCCAACAAAATCAAACAGAGTATCAAGCCTTTCAAAAACCACTCGAGCCAGATCATCCAATCCATCTTACTTCCCCTTTCCAGATTGAGTCTTCAATTGCAAACTTCCAACCAGCGGTTCGTGAATCGCCAGCCCCATACTGCGCGGCACAAGCGCCACCCCCGCCGGAACGGTATCGTCAACTTGCGCTAAGGCTTCGCCGTCCAAACCTTCAAAATTCAACGTAACGATCTGCCCCGTCTCCACGCCGAACTTCTGCGCAGTTGAAGAATGCATCCGCACAGTCGCCTTGCCGATATGTTCTTCAAGCAGTTCAGCGGAAGCGATCATCACGCCCAAATCATATAACTTATTGACTGGCACAGCCAGCGCTTCTTTTTCTTTGGGATGCAGAGCCGCTTCTTTTCTGACCTTAGGAATGCGTACTGTTCCTTCAGTTTGGGCAGTCGGGATGAGTTGAATGCCCATGCCCTGTTTGTTCTCGTAAGTCGTGCCGCCGTAATACATATCGCCGCGCCCAACAATCGGCCATTGCGGTTTGGTTTCAGCCAAACGCGCATAGCTCAATTCGGCAAACGCATCCACTGAATGCGAGAGAATGTCAAAGACTACAGAAGCGGAAGAGCCTTCCAGAATGATGCCCATTTGCTTGGCGATCAAGGCCGTGATGGCAAAATCCGGCTTGCTATCGCCCTTCGGCGCAACTGCCGGGTAAAAACGCTGTACGCGGCGCTCGCCGGAAGTGTAAGTGCCTTCGCGTTCGGTAAAAGCTTGCGCCGGGAAAACCACATCCGCAATTTCAGTCGTGGCGGTTTCAAGCAATTCCTGCGCCGCCACAAATTTTGCGCCGCTCAAAGCTTTTGCCAAAATTGGGTCGTCTCCCACTGGGTCGGCGCCGACGATATAAACCGCCTTGCCTTTCAACGCCTTGTCCAAATCCGCCTCGGGCTGGAAGCCGATTTCAAACGCGCCCTGATCGTTGGATCTTTGCCATACGCCAATCAAGCCGTTGTTTGCCCGTCCAGTGTGACCAGTTTCTTGTAATAATGTGGCGCAAGCTGAAGCCAACGCAGAAGTTCCAGTCAGCCCAATGCCTTCGCTACCGAAAAGGATAATGGCGTTCTTAGCTTTAGCGAATTCATCGGCAACTTTGCCCTTCTTGCTCAATTCGGCAATCGCTTTCGATTCTTCGCCGTATTCGTAGCGAATCTTGGAAGTTGCAAACCGATCCAACTTAGTTTCTCTTGGGTTGGCGACGATCAAAGTCGCGCCGCGATCGGCGGCTTGCTTGACGCGCAACCACCAAATTGGGGCTTCCTCATATAAATCGGAAGCGACGACTAGAATTGCATCGCCCTTGCCGATATTCGCCAAGTTTGTGCCAGCGCCCACGCCAACCAGTTGGGTCAATTCCCCGCCGCCCATATCAGAATAGAGCAAAGCCGTTCCGCCCGCATGATCCGCCAGCGATTTGAGGTTGAACAAATCTTCATTGGCTAAGCGCCCAGAAGCGAGAATTACAAAATTCTTTTTCGCGGCGGCGAAATTCTCGCCGGCGAGTTTGGCGGCGGCATCCCATGAAGCGCGCGCCAATTTATCGTCTTTACGAATCAGCGGCTTGGTCAGGCGTTTTTTGCTTTCAGTGTAGTGGTGACCAAAACGACCCTTATCGCAGATCCAAATTTCATTGACTTCTTCATTTTGGCGCGGCATGACGCGCTTGACGACGATCTCGCCGCCAGCTTGGGCTTCGCGGCGCGTGTTGAGCGTGAGATTACAACCCACCGGACATTGCGTACAAATTGAGGCTTGCGATTGTAATTCCCATGGGCGCGCGCCAAAACGAAAATCTGCGGTAGTCAGCGCTCCCACTGGACAAATATCGGTCGTATTGCCGGAGAAAATCGAGTCAAATTCAGGGTCGGAAATTGAGACGATCTGCATCCCGCGCCCGCGATCCTCAAAGCCGAGGACCGACTCGCCGGCAATTTGATCCTGAAAACGGATACAACGCGAGCATTGAATACAGCGTTCGCGGTCAAGATAAATCAAATCGCCAATGGGAAGCGGTTTTTCAAAATGTTGTTTTTCTTCAAGGATGAAGCGCGTCTTACCGGGTCCATGGCGCATGGTGAGGTCTTGCAAAGAACATTCGCCGCCTTTATCGCAGATTGGACAATCCAACGGGTGCGAGGTGAGTAAAAACTCAAGCGTGGCGTATTGACCCGATTTAGCTTTCTCTGATTGAGTTAGCACAACCATGCCTTCTGAAACGCGGTTGGTGCAGGCGGTTTCTAATTTGGGCAGGTATTGAATCTTTGGCGCGCCGTTTTCAATGATCGGCTCTTTGGTTTTGGGGTCAATCATCGGGCGGCCAATTTCAACCAGACACATCCGGCACATGCCCGCCGGCTCGAGTTTGGGGTGATGACAAAAAACGGGAATATCCACGCCCGCCAGTTTTGCCGCTTCGACCAGCCCCGAACCTTCCGGGACTTGGACTTGTTTGCCATTAATTGTGATCGTTACTTGTTTGCTCATTAATGCTCCGCGTAGAACTTAGTTCGTTCTAAGAATTGCTACTGTTTTACTTGAAAGTCTTCGGGGAATCTTTCCATGCCGGTGGTGACTGCCATCGTGGAGAAATCGCCGAGGGCGCACAAACAGCGTCCCTGCATTTGCTTGGCAACGCTCATCAACAGGTCGAGGTCTTTTTGGGTGCGGTCTTCGCCGCTCACGCGCTGGACGATTTTATTCATCCAGAAAGTGCCTTCGCGGCAGGGCGTACATTTTCCGCAAGATTCATGTTTGAAGAAGCGAATGGTTTTATTGATCACCCAATTGATATTGACGGTATCATCCAACACAATCACGGAAGCCGAACCAAGTTCGGCGCGCAACGTGCGGACCGAAGCGTAATCCATCGGGGTATCTAAAACTTTATCGTCGCCATTAACCACAATCATAGAAGAAGAAGCGCCCGCCGGCATGATCGCCTTGACTGTGCGCGAATCCTGCACGCCTGCGCCATATTTTTCGCCGTAAATGAGTTCGCGGAAGGTCGTTCCAAAAGGCAGTTCGTAATTGCCCGGGCGGCGCACTCTGCCGGAAAGCGAGAAGATTTTCACGCCGGCGCTATCCGCCGTGCCCATGCTTTTATACCAATCCGCGCCATTGGCTAAAATCATCGGCACGTTGGTAAAAGTTTCCACGTTGTTAATAATGGTCGGCTTGTTATATAAACCAACCGAAGGCGGGAAAGGCGGGCGCACGCGCGGCTGTCCGCGCTTGCCTTCGAGCGATTCAAGCAAGGCGGTCTCTTCGCCGCAGATGTAAGCGCCTGCGCCAAGGTGAGTGTAGATGCGTAGCGAAAAATCTGTGCCGAATAAATTATCGCCAAGATAGCCGGCTTTTTCCATTTCAGCGATCTTCGCGTCCAGAATATCGGCGACTTGCCAAAACTCGCCGCGCAAATAAATGTAAGCGGTATGCGCGCCTACGGCATACGCGCCAATTGCTAAGCCTTCCAAAAATTGGAGCGGATTGCTCTCCATAATCTCGCGGTCTTTGAATGTGCCGGGTTCGGATTCATCCGCGTTGGCGACGATGTAATGCGGCCAACTCTTAGCGTCAATGAACGACCATTTCATACCGGTAGAAAAGCCCGCGCCGCCGCGCCCGCGCAAACCGGAGTTTTTGACCACGTCAATCACTTCGGCGGGAGTCATTTTGGTGACGGCGTTCTTGAAAGCCGCCAGTCCGCCGTTCTTTTTGTAAACGTCAATTTTATGCAGGTCGGGGATTTCGCGGTGGCGAAGTAAAACGTAAGCCATTACTCAGCCTCCTTACCCGCATGTTTGAGCGTCTGAATAACGTCCATCGTCTTAGCGACGGTCATATTCTCGTAGTATTTAATGCCGTCCGGTCCTTGGGTTTGGAACATCGGCGCGTTATTGCAAGCGGCTAAACAAGCTACGGCTTCCAGCGTAATCGCGCCGTCTGGGGTGGTCTCGCCGACTTTGATCGCCAAGTTTTCGCACAGGTCTTCTAAAAATTTATCGGCGCCGCGTAACGCGCACGGCAAATCATTACAGACTTGAACGCGGTACTTTCCGGCTTTTTCCTGATGATAGAGGGTGTAAAACGTAATCACCGCATCTATTTCAGTCGTCGTAATATCTAACAACTGAGCGATATCTTCAATTGCGGCTTTGGTGATGTATCCTTCTTCGCGTTGCGCGAGGAAGAGCAAAGGCATCACTGCCGAGCGTTTGCCTTCCGGCGGATATTTCGCAAGGATTTGTTTAACTTCCTTCGGGTAGGTTTTCTCAAGACTCATCGGTCAATATCTCCGAGGACAATATCAATAGAAGCGAGGATGGCGACCAAATCGGCGACTAAATGTCCTTTTACAATTTCTGGCAAAACAGCGAGGTTATCAAAAGAAGGGGTGCGTAAATGAATGCGATAAGGTTTGGGTCCGCCATCGCCTTCAAGATACATGCCCAATTCGCCGCGCGGCGATTCGACGGCGCTATACACGGAATTCTTCGGGGCGGGGAAACCTTCCGTCCACAACTTGAAGTGGTGAATCAGCGCTTCCATGCTCACGCCAATTTCCGCGCGCGGCGGCGGGACGAATTTCCGATTATCCGAATTGACCGGACCCAGCGGCATTTTATTGAGCGCCTGCTCGATGATCTTCAAAGACTCGCGCAGTTCTTCAATGCGGACAATGTAACGCGCATAAGTATCGCCTTCCGGGCGGGTTGGGATGTTGAAATCATATTGCTCATAACCCATATACGGGCGCGCCTTGCGTAAATCCCAATCCGAGCCGGAAGCGCGGAGGTTCGGTCCGGTCACGCCGTATTGAAGCGCGGTTTCCACCGAAAGATAACCAATGCCCACCAAACGATCAATGAAAATTGGGTTTCTAGTCAGCAGTCTTTCATATTCATCTACGCGCTTGTGGAACATTTGCACAAATTCGCGCACGGCTTTATCAAATTCAACTGGCACGTCGCGCCACACGCCGCCCGGGCGGATGTAAGTCGTCATCATGCGCTGACCGGAGACCAGTTCAAAAATATCCAAAATTCTTTCGCGTTCACGGAAACAATAGAGGAACATAGACATTGCCGCAAGGTCAAGACCAAAAGCGCCGAGCCAAACCATGTGCGAGGCGATGCGTTGCAATTCCACCAAAATCACGCGAATCGCTTGGGCGCGGGCTGGCACGTCTAAATCCACCAATTTTTCAACCGCCAGCACATACGAGAGGTTGTTGCCCAGCGGATTCATATAATCGAGGCGGTCGGTCATCACTTCAGCCTTTTGGTACGTCTTGGCTTCCATGTTTTTCTCAACGCCGGTATGCAAATAACCAATATCCGGCACGCAGTTGATAATTGTTTCGCCATCCAGTTCCAACAACACGCGCAACACGCCATGCGTGGAAGGATGTTGCGGACCCATGTTCAAAAGCATGGTTTCGCCGGTGAGAGCGCGTTCCGACACCAGATGTTTAAACTGATCTACGCTAACTTCTTCAATCTGGGACATAGTTATTCCTTTGGAGCGGGTTTGACCACGCGAATTTCGTCAAAATTAAAGGTGAATTGCGGCTCTTCATAGCCCAAGGGATAATCCTTACGCAATGGATGACCGACAGTATCCTCAGGCATCAAAATGCGGCGCGGGTCAGGATGACCTTCAAAGACGATGCCAAACATATCGAAGACTTCCCGCTCGCGCCAATTGGCGACTTTATAAACATGCGCCGCAGTCGGGACCTGAGGATTTGCCTCGTTTACCGGAACACGCACCTGCAGGGTGAGATTTTTTTCAACCGATGAAAGCTGATAGATCACATGAAAGCGGGGCGTCGTTTGGGGGTAATAATCAGAAGCGGTTAAGGCAGAGAGCAATTCAAATTTATGCGTATCGCGCAACAGCGTCAGAGCGCCGACAATTTTTTCGGCGGCGACAAACAAATGCGCCTCTTCGCGGAATTCTGCCAGAGTTGCGCCGAATTTTTCCTGCACGTCTTTTACGATTGGTTCGAGTCTTTTGTCCATAAAATCTTCCTAAGCGCTTGTTCTGGCTTACTTATACTTAACTGCGTATTCTTTGAAAGTATCGCCCTTGACTTTTTCATAGAGCGTCAAAACGCCGTGAATCAACGCTTCTGGGCGCGGCGGACAACCCGCCACATACACATCCACCGGCACAACTTCATCCACGCCTTGGAAGATCGCATAATTATTGAACACGCCGCCGCAGGAGGCGCAATCGCCCATGGCGATCACCCACTTTGGCTCGGGCATTTGATCGTATAAACGGCGCAACACAGGACCCATCTTTTTGGAACAACGCCCCGCTACGATCATCAAATCAGATTGACGCGGGCTGGCGCGCATCAACTCCATGCCAAAGCGGCTCATGTCATAATCTGAAGCCTGCGCCGCCATCATTTCAATCGCGCAACACGCCAAGCCAAACAACATCGGCCACATCGCATTCGTGCGCGACCAATTGACCATATTTTCAAGCGTGGTAGTGACCACGCCCATATTTCCGAGCTTTTGCTCTACTCCCATTCGAGGGCTCCTTTCTTCCAAGCGTACACATACCCAATTAAAAGAATCGTGATGAACACGACCATCTCTAGCAAACCAAAAATTCCCAGTTGACGAAACGCAATCGCCCAGGGCAGGAAAAAGATGACTTCAATATCAAACAGAATAAATAATACGGCGATTAAATAGAAACGAATGGGCATACGCCGCGTGCCTTCACCGTATGGCGTAATGCCCGATTCGTAGGGTATATCTTTTTCCGATGATCTTTTCTTCGGACCGAACAACTCCCCCATGCCTATCGCAATAAATGCGATCAATGTGGCAATCGCGATCATCATCGCAATGGCAATATATTCCAATAACATGTGCACCTCATTGATTCGTGAAATCTGGCGCGGGAAGTATATCACAAGAGACTTTTTAGGGGTAGATATGTGTCACATTTCACAAAACGTGAAATCGTTTTCTCTATTTCTGAGATTATTCTAATCTCCTAAATAATCTCGCAACTCACGACTGCGCGCCGGATGCCGCAACTTACGCAAAGCCTTGGCTTCAATTTGACGAATCCGTTCGCGGGTTACGTCAAAGTAGCGGCTCACCTCTTCCAGCGTATGTTCTTTGCCGTCCTTCAAGCCAAAGCGTAATTCCAAAACGTCGCGTTCTCGTTCAGAGAGGGCTTCCAGCGCGTGCAATATTTGTTTGCGTAACATCTCACGCGAAGCGGAATCCATCGGCGAAAGCGCATCTTCATCTTCAATAAAATCGCCCAGCGAACTAGAGTCTTCATCGCCAACGGGACCATCAATTGAGATCGGTTCTTCCGCCGAACGCAAAACGCGGTTGATCTTTTGCGTCGCCAACTCCAGCCGATTTTTCAATTCCTCCGGCAAGGGCTGTGCTTCGGAATGGGCGCGGAGAATCAACTGCACATCCGCCGCGGAAAGATAGCCAACTTCCAAGGCGAGTTCTTCATTGCTTGGGTCGCGTCCATACACTTGCGTCAAATGTCTTTGCGCGCGCAAAATTTTTGAGATCGATTCAAACAAATGCACGGGGATGCGAATCGTGCGGGCTTGCTCGGCGATGGAGCGATTGATAGATTGGCGAATCCACCAAGTGGCGTACGTGCTAAATTTAAATCCGCGGCGCGGGTCAAATTTGCCGACTGCGCGCAACAAGCCCATGTTCCCTTCTTGGATCAAATCCAAAAAAGAAATGCCGCGTCCTAAATACCGGCGCGCTACGCTCACGACCAACCGCAAATTGGCGCGCGTGATCGTTTGAACTGCTTCCAGCGAGCGCGCATGTGCAGACTGCATCTCTTCATATAGTTCTTCGTCGGCGGGCAATTTGCGAAATAAGGTGCGCTGAACGGGCAGGGTCTGGTGGGCGCGGACATATTCCAAGAGCCACTGTGCATATTGAAACGGAATCAGGCTGAGGCTGAGAAAGACGCTGTACGCATGGCGCGCCAGGTTATCCCAAAGTTGATCAACGCCCCAACGCCCATTATCCAAATAAGCGCGGAAGTAAGACGGCGCGTCCAGCTTGCGCACATCCCGCAAGGCTTGCGCTTCCTCGATCAGCAAAATCAAATTCGGAAGTTCGCACTCCAGCCGTTCGGTATCTTCAATCAACCGATCCCATGCGGTTGAAATTTCCGAGACCAAGGCATGATAAATCGAGCCTTCTAAAGAAAAGCCTTTGCGTTGTTTCAGCTTGCCCAGCGTTTCAAGGAAGCGGTTGGCTTCCACCAGCGTCGCCAAGCGGAATTCGCTATCCGCATTGAGCAATTTCACTTGCCCAATTTCGCGCAAATACAAGCGGACTGGGTCTTCGGCTAATTCGGCTGAAGCGGAATATTCGGATAGGGTTGAGTTTTCGTCAAGTTCTTCTTGCTGAACGAGCAGAGCGCCATCCGGCTCTAACAGATCTTCAGAATCAACATCCAGCAAAATTTCTTCATTCCCCGCAAGTTCAACAATCTCTTTCGGCGAAAGAGTTTTCTTCGCGTCTTGCTCGTCTTCTGGAAGCGTCTGCTTGCTTACTTTTTTAGCTTTGGCGGGCATGTGAAAGAGTTTCCTGATTTTATCTAGCGCGCAAACCGGCGCGCTTTACGCTTGTCGCTTTAAGGATAACTTACGTTTTGCCTGATCCAAACTTTGTAACAACTTGGTGAATTGCAGGGCTTGCTTTTGATACGCTTTCAAATTCAAGCCGCCATTAGATTGTTCGTCTTCTTGTAAAAATCGCAACTGCGAAACGTTCGCTTGCGCCGCCGCGCGCCGTAAATCAATCAAACGATTCGTGACCTCATCCAACAGGCGGTCTTCCAGCGCTTCCATCTTTTCATTACGCTCGAGCAGTTCTTTGGAAAGGCTTTGCAAAGTCTCCGATAAGCGACTCGTCAAAAACAATTGATAGTCTTTTGCGTCCTGTTCCAAGGCTTGCCGCATCGCGTCAAATAACAACTGATGGTCAGTATAACCGAAATCTTCCACCGCCAAAGCGCTGAGTCCAAACTCTTCCAGCCGGCGGTCCACGCGATATAACATCTCCGGCTTTCGGAATAAGATACCCAAACAATATTTTTCAATTTTGGAAGTTGGGTTAGTAGCGACGCTGACGACAGGAGATTCTATCTGGGGCGCGCGTCCGCTGATTCTAGGTTTCCGCCGCGCTACCGGACCTTGAACCGGCGAGCCAGTTAGGACTCTTTCATCCACCCGCAACATTCGCGCCAACGCCTGACGATACGTATCGCGCTCCATCGGGCTGGGCAAATCTTCAATTAAGGGTAAAACTTGCGCCGCAATCTGATCTTTGGTTTTCGCGTCGTTCAAATCGCGTCCGAGCGCCAAAGACTCCATCACATGCGTCACGATCGGTTTGGCGTTTTCAATAATCGTTCCCCATTCCGCTTGATCGCGCGCCACAATTTCATCTGGGTCAAGTTCATCCGGCAAAGAAGCGACGCGTAAATCCGCTTGCAGACGGGCTTCATTTCTTAATAAAGCGCGCGCGTCAAAACCAAACTCACCTTCGCGATCCATCGCCGAGCGCGCCGCATCTAAACCGCGCAACACGGCTTTTTGACCCGCCGCATCGGGATCGAGCGCTAGAACAATTCTGCGCGTTATTTTTTTGAGCAGACGCAATTGATCTTCGGTTAAAGCCGTGCCCATTGGCGAGACGACATTTTCATAGCCCGCTTGATGCAAGGCAATCACGTCCAGATAGCCTTCGACGATCACTGCCTGATCGGCGGCGCGAATGGGTTTGCGCGCCCGATCCAAGCCGTAGAGCAATCTGCCTTTTGAGAAAATTGCCGTTTCAGGCGAATTGAGAAATTTCGGCACATCGTTCGGGTCCACAATGCGCGCGCCAAAGCCCGCCATCCGCCCATGCTCGTCGCGGATCGGAATCATAATTCTGTTTCTGAAGCGGTCAAAAACCTTGCCATCTTCCCGTTCAGAGAGCATTCCCGAATCGATCAAATCCCGCTCGGCATAACCTTTGCCAATAAAATGTTTGAGGAAATGATCGTAACCTGCGGGCGCGTAACCCAAGCCGAAAGTCTCAATGGTTGCATCGTTCAAGCCGCGCTTTTCTTTTAAGTAGCTTAGGATTTCGCGGTTATTAAATAAGTGCGTGCGATAATAAACGAGCGCATCTTCCAAGATTTTTCGTAAGTTTTCAAAAGCTTCTTTTTGTTCGGGCGTTTCGCGGGTATATTCTTTGACTTCCACGCCGGCGCGCGCGGCAAGTTTGCGCATGGCTTCTTTGAAGTCCACGCCTTCGCGCTTCATCACAAATTTGAAAATATCCCCGCCTTCATTGCATTGACCAAAACAACGCCACGTCCCCGATTCGGGCCAGACCACAAAAGCCGGAGTCTTTTTATTATCGTGAAACGGACAAAAGCCGGTATAGTTCTTCCCGGCATGGCGCAATTTGACTCCCGCTTCGGAAACGAGGTCAACAATATCTATCTTGGATTTGATCTCTTCAAGAGTGGACATGGCTCTCAAACGAATTATAGACGGGTTTTAGAAAATGGCAAAATAAAAGCGCAGAAGTTGCCTTCTGCGCTTTTACCTAAAACCCTTCCAACTTGCTAAAATCCGCCACGCCTTCGGCTTTTTGAACGATGCGTTGCAATAAGCCCAGCCTGTTTTCTTTGACTTTTTGATCCTCCGCCATGACCATTACTTTGTCAAAAAATGCGTTGATCGCCGGGGTGAGTTTCACGATCGTCTTCAAGAAGCCGTCCACAGAAAATGGCTGACTGCTGATGATTTTCACTTCGGCAAACAAGTCTTTTTCTTCTTTTTCAACCAGCAATTTTTCATCTATTGGGAAAATCTGTTTTTGATCGCGGGTGATGCGGGCGCATCGCGCAAACGCGGCGAGGATGGTCTGCCAATCTTCGCGCTTCACCCAAGCGGAGAGTTGATTCAACGACCAAACACAAGCCGCCGGGTTAGCAGATTGCTCTGCCAGAATCGCTTCCACTTGATCGTGCTTATAGCCCAGATCCTTCAACACAACAGATAAACGCCCAGCGATAAATTCTAAAATTTGCTTTTGCGTTTCATCCGTGACTTCAATCGGTTGAGTCTTGGCAGATTTTTTTATAACCTCTAACAAATTGAATTGTGCTTCATGCTCAATCAATGGCTGGACCACGCCAATGGCGGCGCGGCGCAGACCGAACGGATCTTTCGCGCCGGTGGGAGCTAAACCTGCGGCGAATAAACCAACCAATGAATCGATTCGATCTGCCAAGGCAATTGCCAAGCCGATTTTCGTTTTTGGAACGGTTTGATATTGCTCGCTGATGGCAGTCGCCACATCTTTTTGTTCGCCGCTTCGTAGAGCATATTCGCCGCCAATGATGCCTTGAAGCGAAGTCATTTCAGTCACCATCTGAGTCACAAGATCGGCTTTCATTAAATATGCGGCGCGTTGAGTCATTGGTAATTGGTTACTAGTAATTGAAAGCATTGGCGCAATTTCATCAACTAATTTGGCTACACGCTCGGATTTATCCAACATCGAGCCGAGTTTGGCGTGGAAGGTCAAGGTTGCAAGTTTGGGGCGATATTCTTCGAGTTTCAATTTCACATCTTCGCGGACGAAGAAGTTGGCGTCGGCGAATCTTGCGCCAAGCACATGCTCATTGCCCTCGCGGACAATGTCAATGCCGATGTCGTCGCCGTTGCGGATGGCAATGAAGTGCGGGAGCAAGGTTGAAGGTTGAAGGTCGAAGGTCTGGTCTGACTTGCGACTTATGACTTGCGACTTGTTCTGAACTGGAAAATAACGCTGATGTTTCTTCATTACTGAAATCAAAACATCGCGCGGCAATTGCAAAAATTCTTCGTTGAAAGCGCCCATCACGGCGGTGGGCATTTCAACCAAGTTGGCAACTTCATTCAATAAACCATCTTCAATAATCGCCTCCCCACCAACCAATGAAGCGGATTGTTTCACTTGCTCAATAATTGAATTCTTTCTTTCTTCTTTATCCAAGACGATGCCTGATTCACGAATCGCGTCCAAATATTTTTCCGCAGATGGGATTTTGATTTCGGGCGAGCCATAAGGGCGCAGTCCGCGAGAGAGATTGCCTGAAACAACGCCCGCATATTCAAATGGAATGACCGTCTCGCCGAGCAATGCCACAATCCAGCGAATCGGGCGGGAGAATGAAACGCCTGAATCGTTCCAGCGCATTGATTTTTCAAACTTGACACTTTCAATTAATTTCGGGAAAGCCTCTTGCAAGACTTCGGGAGTCGGTTTGCCTTTTTGCTTGACGACTGCGAAGACGTATTTGCCACCATCTTGTTCGCGGACTTCTAAATCTTTTACATCCACATTATTTTTCTTAGCAAAGCCAATCGCGGCTTGAGTGTAGGTCAAATTGGCAATTTGACCTACAAACGCTTTATCTGCGGGTGGACCTTTGACAATCTCTTCGCGGTCTGGCTGATTCGGGGAGAGCGAGTCAATTGAAACAGTCAACCTGCGCGGGGTAGTAAAGATGCGGATGTCTTTGTGGTCAAGATGAAGTTCGTTGAGAA
>JADLCG010000058.1 GCA_020847355.1 Anaerolineales bacterium
ACGTCGAACTGTACATCGCCGATATGCTCGGGAGCGGCGAAGCTACGCGCCTGACCAAGACGAATTCCAATAACACCAACCCGATGTACGCTCCAGATGCGCGCACCATTGTTTATCAAAGCGATCGCAACGGTAACTTCGACTTGTTTACGATTGACCAAGCCAGCGGTAAAGAAACGCAAATCACGAGCGATGAAGCGGACGACGTGAATCCATTCTACTCGCCGGACTTGAATTGGCTGGTCTTCCAAAGTAACCGCAATGGCAATTGGGACATCTTTGCCCTCAATGTGAAGACAGGCACCGAATATCAACTCACCAGTACGCCAGCGGACGAAGTCTTCCCAAGTTGGTCGCCCAATGGAAAGATGATCTCCTTCATAATTGATAACAATGGCGCGACGGATTTGTACATCATGGACACCAACGGCAAAAACATCAAGCGCATCACCACCGATGGAAAAACCGTCAACGGCGTTTGGTCGCCTGAAGGAGACCGCATCGCTTACCAATCTGAACGCGACGGCAACTTGGACGTTTACAGCTACGACACCAGAGACGGCAAAGAATACCGCGTCACCGACTACGCCGGGCTGGACTCTGGTCCAACTTGGGATTGTGGCGGCGATAACCTTGCCTTCACCTCAGACCGCGATGGCGATACGAACATCTTCCAAGTCTATTGGCAGGGCGGCGCGGCAGGCAACATGACGATTGACCCAGCTACGGATAAATGGTCGCAATGGAGACCGTCTAACGATGTAGCCAGCGTTGGATACTAAAAGCAACCTGAAAGTATAAAGAAGAGCCGCTCTTTAGAGCGGCTCTTCTGCTTCACTGCGATATAAGCGCTGACAGCTATTTATTTTTTCAACTTCTGATCTAAAGAAGACCAAATTCCATTCGCTAATGAACTACCGGCTTTGCGTTTGAGATTGACCTTATAAATGGCTTTTTCGCGTTCGCCAATCCGAATCAGCCAAAACTGTTCAGTTAATGCGACGAGCGCTTCATCTAAAGATGCCGGCGTGAGGCGTTCTGCTTCGGGCAGTTCATCCATCACTTCGCGGAGTCGCGGATAGGTCATTTGTAATTCTCGCAACATGATTTTCATAATTCTGCGAAGCGCGGGCGAAAGCTCAACCAAATCCAGCGGCGTGATCCCGCCGTCTTTTTGCTTATTTTCAATTTCTTTATTTAACCGATCGAAGACTCCGGGCATGGCAACCTCTTAATATAATTCCGGCATACTAATCGGCTCGGGTTGCGGTTCGCATTCTCCGCACCAGATCACATTAGCGACCGCCAAACCTTTAGGCGTGTTATTTGCGCCAAGAAACAGCGTGATAAAAGTGGACATGGTTGAAGCGTGATCTTTGCAAACAAAGCGTCCGCAAAAGGCGCAAGCCGCGCGCGGGGGTTCTTCACAGTGCCAACATTTCATGCCGCCTCCTTATTGTGCGGCGAGGATGGCTTCCGCCACGCCGCGCAGCGCTTTCGACCAGTCGTGTTCTGGGTACTTCAAAGAGAAGAGATCGTTACTGGCATTATCCGCTAGATCAAAACTGAGCGGCAAAACGCCTGCCACCGGCGCGTTAAATTGGGCTTCAATCCCGGCTTTGATGACTGCAAAATCATATTTGGGCAAAGCCTTGTTGACCATTAAGAGCAAATGCGGCACGTCCAAACTGCGGGCAATATCAATTGTCACTGAGGTCCCCTGTAAATCCTGATTATCCGGACGCAGAATAATGATTAATATATCCGAAGTGGCGATCGAGAGTAAAGTTTCTTCGTTAAGCCCCGGGTGCGTGTCAATGAATAAATAATCCAGATCAAATTCTGAAATTGTGCTTTGCAGACCTTCATTCAAACGGTTGAAATCTATGCCTTCTTTGAGAATTTGACTGATCTCGCGCCCGCGAATGCTGGAAGGGAAGAGCCATAAATTTTTTCCGGTAAGTTGCGCGCGTCCTTCGGCGTCGCCGGTATTTTCTCCAACCGGAAAACCAACTTCGCGGATCGTGGCTTTATCATGCAGAAAATCGTTCAGCGTTTTGCCCATTTTCGTTTCATCTAGACCGAAGAGCACATGAATGCCGGGGGATTGAATATCCGTATCCACCACGCCCACGCGCTTACCCGTCAGCGCAACTTGCGCCGCTAAATTTGCGGTAGTGTTCGATTTCCCCGTTCCGCCGCGAAATGAATGAATTGATACAATCTTGCCTTTACTCATGGAGCCTCCAGAAAATTTTAGCTTTGATTTCTCTTTTGCCTAAGCGTTTTGGCTTGCTCTTTCAAATTGGCATAAAATTCAGTGCTGGTAATTTCTTCAAAATCCTGTTTTCGGCGCGCCTGATCAATTTCAAAAGTGAGTTGTTCGAGTTGTTTTTTCAAGCCGTCTTCGCGCTCTTTCACTTTACGCACCATCGTAAAAAAAGCGGCGAGCAATTCGGCGGCTTTATCGCCGTTCGCGCGCGCGTCTGCGGATAAAGGTTGCGTAGATTCAACGAATGAATAATCTCCGTCAGCCGTTTTCAACGACCAATCAATCGCCTTTTCGATGTAAAAAGTGTTATGCCGCAGACGTTCGGAATGGCTCGCAATAATCGCAAAAGCGACTTTAGGATTTTTGTCTAATACGTCCATAAAGATTGCGCGGCTTAATTCTAAAACGTTTGCGCCTTCCAACGCGATGGCAGAAGCCGAGCGCAAACCGCTGTCCAAAAGCGCCATCTCGCCAATCACTTCGCCGGCGCCGCATTTGTTCAAAATTAATTCGTCGCCTTTTGAATCTTCGGTGACAATTTTGAGCCAGCCTTGTTTGATAATAAAAAGCGAGTCGGCGACGTCGCCTTTTCTGATCAAAGTTTCCCCGGCGGCTAAGGCGCGTGAAGTTGCGCTCATTGCCACAGTTTGGAGCAAGTCGTCGGCAAGCCCGCTGAAGATTTCCGTATTGCGTAAAAAATCTAAGATGTCTTGATTCATGTTTCTTCCTTTGTTTTGGAAGCGTCCTTCAGTTTGGCGTCAACGCGATTCCATAAACCGCCGCCTTTTTGACCCAAGCCTGCCGCGGCGACCCGCGCATTGAGCAAATTCCAAGCCTGAATTTCCTGCCCCAAATATAACTCGCGCACCAACATCATACAATAAACGCCAACTTGATTTCTTAAAACATTCGTCTCCGCCACCAAGCCTTCAATAATCGCGTTGATTTCTTTTTTCTGCGCCTCGCTGGAAGCGGACTCTAAGAGACGACGCTTAATGCCAATTTCGCCTTGCTTGTAGATAAAACTTCTGACGAGCGAAGCTTTCTGTTCGCCAAAGCGGGCGCGGACCGGGGTAAGGATTTCATTGATGCGCTCAATATCGCTGGCAATTTTCGTCTCTTCTTTTGAGGCGCGGACAGCGACGTTCAATTGGTTCTCGATCCATTTTTTTTGCACGCTCAATCCGCGATGAATTACATACCAAATTCCTGCGCCGCCTACGCCGCCGAAAATAAAGGCGACGACCAATGCCACCCCCGAACTGACGATTGTATTAAAGCTAATGTGGAAGAGTATTGAAATACAATAGCCCCCCAAGATGAAAACCCAGCTACGCCAAGAAAGGTCGGAGCGGCGATAAGCCAGCCCGCCGCTGATGATGCCTGTGCCAGTTGCGTGAATTAAGTTAGTGGAGAAAACGCGCGCCAGCGCAACCGATAAGGCAATGCTTGGATGCCCGCTGACATATTCAAAATTTTCGGCAATCGCGAAGCCGATCCCCGCCCCAAAACCGTAAATTACGCCGTCCACGATAAA
>JADLCG010000059.1 GCA_020847355.1 Anaerolineales bacterium
CTTCTCGGTCTGTTTGGAAGCGAACGCATGGTCAAAAATATCGCCGCCGATTTATTCACTCCAGCATTAGTGCAGGTTTTTCAAGCCAAGTATAAAATCCAAATGCAATATCGCGGCTTCAAACGCGCAATCCTCTCTACGGTACGGAACAATATGCTTGAATCGTTTCTTGAAACGTATCAAGCCGTTGGACGGCTCAAAAAGCCGACTTTGTTATTTTGGGGCAGACAAGACGCGACCGTGCCTTTTACGCATAGCGAAACGTTGTTAACTGCAATTCCACACGCAGAATTTCATGCAATTGAAAACTGCGGACACATCCCGCATTATGAAAAGCCCGAAGAGGTAAATCCAATTCTGTTAGAATTTTTGCAAAGGAACAGCCATGAATAAACAAGACGTTCAATTATTGTTTGACTATAACCAATGGGCAAATGCGCGGATTTTGAAAACCGCCGCCGCCCTGACTGCCGAGCAGTTTTTAGCGGACGCTAAATTTCCGCATGGCAGTTTGCGCGCTACGCTGACGCATACGTTTCTGGCAAATTGGGTCTGGCTGAGGCGCTGGCAAGGCGAAGCCGCGAACGCTTATCCGCAAGCTGAAGACTTTCCAACTTTTGAAGCTTTGCAAACTAGCTGGTTGGCGGAAGAAAAACAATTGATGCAATTTGTTTCCGCCTGTTCGGATGAAGAACTCAAGCAAGTTATTCGCTACAAAAATTCAAAAGGCGAAGCGTTTGAACATACGCTTTGGCATTTGATGGCGCATCTGGTCAATCACGGCACGCAACATCGGAGCGAAGCCGCCGCCATCCTGACAGATTTCGACCATTCCCCCGGCGATCTGGATCTGATCGTCTTTTTGCGCGAAACCAAAAGGTAACGAATGTTTCTGAAAATAAAAAACTTCGTCTTCGCCAACCGGCATAATTTAGCGGTTTTCTTTTTGCTCAATACCGCCTGTTTGATGTGCATCTTTTTGGTAGCGGCGCGGGTGGCGTATAGCTCCTCCTCTCGGCACACGGGTTTGATCTGGAATCTCTTCCTCGCTTGGATTCCGTTCATCCTCGCTTATTTCGCCCACGCTATTTCTTGGAAGAAAGTTTGGCTGTACATCGCCATTCCGCTGATCGCCTTTCTGTGGCTGATCTTCTTCCCAAACGCGCCATACATGCTCACCGACCTGCAAGATTTAGCCCGCACGAGTCACAGCGCGCCGCTCTGGTACGATGTCATCATCGTAGGCTGGTGTTCGTGGACTGGGACCATGCTCGGCGTAGTCTCTTTATATTTGATGCAGGATATTATCACCCGCGCTTTCGGAAAAATTTCCGGCTGGCTCTTTGTCTTCGTCATCTCCGGCTTGAGCAGTTTCGGAATTTACGTGGGCCGGTTCGTGCGCCTCAACTCATGGGATATTCTCCAAAACCCGGCTGAAACCGCGATGGATATCTTAGGCTTGGTCATTGATCCCAGCCGACGCATGGCGGCGTTTACCATCCTCTACACTTTTTTCTTTCTTTTCATCTTTCTCCTGCTCTATTCATTCAGCCACATGCTCACCGAACAGACCGCCAAAACACAAGATGTCTTAGAAAGGCTCGCCACAACGCAACCCACAAATTCAATGGATAATTAATATCCAAGACGCTTCCTACTTTAGAATTCATGGGATTTAATCCTTAGCCCTTTTGAGCTATTCAAAGAATTCGCAAAGTATGTTTTAAACTCTGGTTTGCAAGCGGTTATGTTTATCTACACCACAGTTTACGCATTTGGACTTCTATCTCAGGAACAGGCGGTCTCACAAAAAATCATATGAACCCTCTCATCATCATTCGCGGCGGCGGCGATCTAGCCAGCGGAGTCGCGCTACGCTTACATCGCGTTGGCTTTCAAGTTGCCATCGTTGAATTAGAAAAACCTTTAGCGGTTCGGCGCACCGTTGCATTTTCAGAAGCGGTTTACGCAGGCACGCAAACCATTGAAGGCGTAACCGCTAGAATCGTCTCGGCAGATCAGTTTCAGGTCACGCTAGAAGCGCGCGAAATTCCCGTGCTAATTGATCCGCAAGCCAACATCCTGCGCAATCAATTTATGACCAGCCCCAAAGCCACTTTCGTAATTGACGCGCGACTGCTCAAACAGCCTGCCGAAATTTTAGACGTGAACGTGCCGCTACATATCGGGCTGGGGCCTGGTTTCTGCGCCGGAGAGAATTGCCACGCTGTGATCGAAACCCGCCGCAGTCACACCCTCGGCAGGGTCTATTGGCAGGGGCAACCCCAACCCGACAGCGGACAACCCGAAGGCGATCCGCGCCGCGTACTGCGCGCGCCCAGCGCCGGGATCATTATGTCCGACCTGAGTATCGGCGATACGGTCAAAGCGGATCAAATAATCGCCACCATTGAATCGAAAACTAGCGACCAAAAAGCTGAAATCAAAAGTCCCTTCGCTGGGATTCTGCGCGGCTTAATTCGCCCGGGCATTGAAGTAACTGCCGGCATGAAGATCGGCGACGTTGATGCGCGTAACGACTCAAGCGTGTGCCAGTTGGTTTCAGATAAAGCGCTCGCCGTGGGCGGCGGGGTTTTAGAAGCGATCCTGACAAAATATCCGCTGGCTGATTTTGGCGACGACTCAACAATCTAAATCAAAAGGCTTCGCGTTTGCGAAGCCTTTTGATTATTCAGAGGGGACGATCAGC
>JADLCG010000060.1 GCA_020847355.1 Anaerolineales bacterium
CCCGCCAAATATGGCGACGAAGTTTCGCATCTCTCCATCCGCCGCGCCTTATTGGAATTTCCATTGAAGTTGCTTCGCACTTTTCTGCGCCGCGTTTTCCTCAAGTATTATATTTACGATTTTTCCATCGCCTCGCTCTACATTGTGACGGGAATTCCGCTCTTGTTGTTTGGACTAAGCTTTGGCATCAGCAAGTGGATTCAATATGCCAGCCAAAACATTCCCGCGCCCACCGGCACAGTGATGCTCCCCACCTTATGCGTCATTTTAGGCATTCAATTAACCCTTTCGGCAATTGAAATTGACATCAAAAATGCGCCGAAAGAACCTTTAGGTACTCCGTTATGAACTCGACCGAATTCAAAGCATATAAAACCCGCTATCGCCAAGCGATTCAACAAGTATTAAGCGAAACCGAAAAAGGGCGGTTGGATGAAGCCGCCTTCCCCGCATATTCGCATCGCAACCCGCTAATCAACTGGCTCTTCTGGCAGCGCCTGTGGAAAGTGATGGAATACGTCCAAGCGCCTCAGCCGTATCAAGCCATTCTCGATTTTGGCTGTGGAAGCGGCGTGATGCTTCCGTTTCTTTCCGGCATTGCCCAACAAGTTACCGCGTTGGATGTGGATTTGCTCCCGCTCAAGAGCGCGCAAAAATATATTCCGCTGGCGAAGAATGTTGCCGTCACAGACGCCGCGCAAACCAGCCTTACCGCTTTGCCCAAAAATTCTTACGATCTGATCGTCGCGCTGGATGTTTTAGAGCATGTTCACGATCTGCCCAAAACCTTAAGCGAATTATTCGCTTTGCTCAATGCCAATGGTCAATTGATCGTCTCTGGACCGACCGAAAATATTCTCTATCAAATTGGGCGCAAAATTGCGGGCCCCGAATATTCCGGCGCGTATCACGAGCGCGGCATTGCCGAAATCAAAAATGAGATTCTCAAACTCGCCAAAATTCAGCGGATCGCCACTTTATATCAACCCTTTCCGCTTTTTGAAATCTTCGCCGCTAAAAAATAAACCCGCGCTTTTCGCTTGGGATGTATACTTAAACCCAAGATGGAACCCCTGCCCTATATTCCGGGATTCACCCCAGCGGATTCAGGTCCGCTGGCTAGATTTTTGCCGCAATTAGAACAAGGCGTCTTCTCCGCTTGGCTGACGCGCCAGAACAAAAATGCGCCACAAGCGGGACCTTCTGCCTGGCTCCTCGACCCGTTCGGATTCTCCCCGCAACTGGTTCTCGAAGCCGCGCATAGCGGCTATCGCGTTTTGGTGACTGCCAACAACCCGATCACGCGCTTTTTGCTGGAGACTTACGCCAACCCGCCCTCTGAAGCGGATTTCAGCGCCGCCTTAGCGGATTTGAGCGCCGTCAAAAAAGGCGAAGAAAGATTGGGCGCGCATCTACAAGCGCTATATGTAACAAGTTGCGAAAAATGCAAACAGCCCGTTCAGGCGCAGGCTTTTCTCTGGCGCAAGGACGAAACCATTCCCTATGGTCGAATTTATAAATGCCCGCATTGCGGCGACGCTGGCGAAAAAGCCGCCACGTTTGAAGATCAGGAACGCGCCCAAAAAGTCGCTGAAACCGATCCGCTCCATCGTTCGCGTTTATTTGAGCGCGTGATAGCCTTGCATCACGAAGATCGTATCTATGCCGAAGAAGCCATTCAACATTATTTGCCGCGCCCGCTTTACGTGCTAACGACGATCGTCAATCGTTTGAGCGCGTTGAATTTATCCACCGAGCGGAAGCGCGCCCTAACCGCTTTGATTTTATTGGCGTGCGATGCGGGCAATACGCTCTGGTCTTACCCGGAAGAGCGTAAGCGCCCCAAACAACTCTCCACGCCGAATCGCTTCCGCGAGAATAATATTTGGGAACAGCTAGAGCGTGGCATCGGCTTGTTTAGCAGAATCAGGTCAAAGGTCCCGTGTGAGGCGTGGCCGCGCAAAATTCCAGAGAGCGGCGGCATCTGCATCTATGAAGGTCGCCTGAGCGATCTGGCAAAAGAAGTCAAACGTGAAATCCCCATCGCCGCTGTGCTTGGCTCGATCCCCCGACCGAACCAAGCCTTTTGGACGCTCTCGGCTTTGTGGGCGGGCTGGCTGTGGGGAAGCGAGGCGGTTGAGCCGTATAAGGTTGCTCTGCGCCGCAGAAGATACGATTGGGCATGGAACGCGACCGCGCTTCATGCGATGTTTGAAAATTTGAACGATCTACTGCCGGATGGCGTGCCGATGTTTGGTTTACTGCCCGAACCCGAACCGGCGTTTTTAACTTCTGCGCTCACCGCCGCGCACAGCGCCGGTTTTAAATTGCAAAGCGTGGCGGCGCGGACGATGCACGATGCGGCGCAAATCCTTTGGCAGAGCGGGAAGAAAGAAAAAACGAATCCAATGAAGTTAGAATTGGCGCGCGAAACGATGCGTCAATGCTTAATTGCGCGCGGCGAGCCGGTTGGCTATTTCCATTTGCATTTAGCCAGCCTGAGCGCTTGCGCCGAGGCGAATAGTTTGAAAACGCCCGAGTTGGAGTTTGACGAAGCCTTGCGCAAAACGCACGCGCTCTTTGAAGCCGCTTTGAAGGAAGATGCCAGATTTGTGCATTATTCAAACGGCGAAGGCGTGGAAACCGGCTTGTGGGGGTTGAAGGAGGAACCTGTCGGCGAGACGCTTGCCGACCAAATCGAAAAGGCGACGGTCAATTATTTGCAGAAAAATCCGGAAGTTATTTTTTTGGATGTTGAAGAAGAAGTGTATGCGCGCGTCCCCGGGGTGCAAACGCCTTCGCAAGGATTGATTCACGCCGTGTTAACTTCCTATGCGGAAAACGACGGCGCGAAATGGCGCTTACGCAAGGAGGATTTCGCTTCGGTTAGAAACGCTGAAATCCAAGCGATGCTCGCTTTGCTGAAAACGCTTGGCAAGCGTTTAAACTATCAGATAGAAATGGAAGCAAGAGCAGTGTTGTGGAAAGAAAATAAACGACTGATCAGGAAGTTTAGCGTTTTCGCTTCGGCGATATTGAACCGCGCTAGTATCGCGGATGATTCTGCCGTGTTGGTCGTCCCCGGCGGAAGAGCGGGGCTGATCGCTTATAAGCAAAGCCGCGATCCGGCGCTGGCGGCGCGCGCCAAAAACTATCAGCTTGTAAAATATCGTTTACTGCGCGCCCTGTCCGAGGTCCCGGTTTTGACGCGCGAAACTTTTGCCGAACAAATTGCCGGCGACCCGATCGAAGAATCCAAAAAACAAATGATGATGTTTTAATCCTTATGAAAAAAATTTTTCTCTTATGCTTATCCGTGCTGTTGACCGCTTGCATCTCCGTGGGGGCAAATGGCGAGCAAACGCCGAGCGCCATTCCATTCGTCACCGCCACTTTGATACCCACGCAAGTGCGCTTCATCCCCGCCACGTTAACGCCCATCCCTGAAAGTACGGTTGCGCCCACGCTGGCAATCACTGCCTCCGCAGATTGCAAAGATAGCGCCGTGCTTTTGCAAGACGTGACCATCCCTGATGATACAAAAATAAAAGCGGGGGAGACCTTCACCAAGACTTGGGAATTTCAAAACAACGGGACTTGCCCCTGGCAGGATTACACGCTGACTTTTTCATCCGGCGATAAAATGAACGCGCCGCTTTCCGCGCCGATTGCGGATACCGCTCCGAAGAGCAAGGTGCAAGTTTCGGTGGAGTTGACTGCCCCAAGCGCCGGCGGGAGTTATACGGGTTATTTCACTTTGAATAATTCTGCCGGAAGCGTCGTGCCGATTGGAACTGAAAAAACTTTTTGGGTGAAAATCATCGTTGGAAGCGGAAGCGCCCAGCCGACTACGAGCGCGAACTTAACCGCCCTGCCTGTTACGCCAGCCAGTTCAAATAGCGGTTGTAATTACAGCCCCAATGGCGGATATGTCGCCGATTTAATTGCGCTGATCAATCAGGCGCGGACGAAAGCCAACCTGCCGAGTTTAACCGTCAGCGCGCAACTCACGGAAGCCGCTCAAGCCCATAGCGCCGATATGGCTTGCAATAACTTCCTCAGCCATACGGGTTCAAACGGCTCGAGCATTGGCGATAGATTGACCAAAGCAGGTTTTGCCTCGTTCGCTTATTTTGAAATTATCGCGATTGGCACGCCGCAAGCCGCCATGGATCAATGGCGCGCGGACGCCGATCACTGGCAAGCGGTATTAAGCCCCAATGCTTCCTTGATCGGCGTGGGCTACGCTTATTATTCCGCCAGCGATTTTGGCGGTTATATTACTGTGGATTTTGGAAAGCCCTAAAAAAGCGCTCAGGGCTATCGCATTTGGATTTTTATCCGCTAATCTGCGCCAATCTACGCGATTTTTTTAGAAAGATTAGCGTGAATTCGTGAAGATTGGCGGATTCTGAAGCTAAATCACCAAAGGTTGGGTTTCAAGATTTTCAAATGCGATTACCCTAAAAAAGCGCTTGACATCGGCGTAAATCGGCGTAAAATTCGGCGCGATGTTAAAACGAAATTACCTGCAACGAATTCGCCTGCGCGCTTTAGGGACGATTGTTTTATTTTTTGATTTTGAGAGTCGCTTTGAGCGGCTCTCTTTTTTTATATAGGAAAATTATGCTCAAACTCCCCGGCTTGATTGACCCCCACGTTCACTTGCGCGAACCCGGCGCAACCCACAAAGAAGATTATGACTCCGGCACATCTGCCGCGCTGGCAGGCGGCTTTACGATTGTGTTGGCAATGCCAAATACAAACCCGCCAATTTTTGATTCAACGACTCTGGATTTGGCTTTGAACGCCGCGAAACAAAAAGCGCGTTGTGACTTTGGTCAATACGTTGGCGCAGGTCCCAACAATGCGGATAGTATCGCCGCGCTCGCCGGGAAAGCGGCTGGGCTAAAGATGTACCTTGATTCTACCTTTGGCGAACTGCGCCTTGACGATATGACGCTCTGGCAGGCGCATTTTCAAAATTACCCGCAGAATTATCCGCTGGTGGCGCATTCTGAAAGCCGCACAATGGCGGCGGCGATTTTATTTTCCGCAATTTATAACCGCCCAATTCATATCGCGCACGTTTCTTTGAAAGAAGAGATTTTATTAATCAAAGCCGCAAAAGAAAAAGGCATCCAAGTAACCTGTGAAGTTTGCCCGCATCATTTATTTTTATCAAAGGATGACATTCCAGCTATTTCACATGGTCACGCTGGACGTGGCGAAGTTCGTCCACGCTTAGCGACCAAAGCCGACGTGCAAGCGCTATGGGAAAATATGGACGTGATTGATTGCTTTGCCACAGACCATGCTCCCCATACCATTGAAGAAAAAGATTCCGATAATCCGCCGCCCGGATTTCCCGGTTTAGAAACTGCGCTTCCATTATTGCTCACGGCAGTAGACGATAGACGACTGACGATGGACGACATTATCTCCAAGATGTATACAAATCCAAAGAAAATTTTCAATTTACCAGAGCAGGCTGAAACCTGGGTTGAAGTGGACGAAAAAACGGAATATGAAATCAAAGCCGAGAATCAACTCACCCGTTGCGGCTGGACTCCGTTTGAAGGTTGGAAGGTCAAGGGCAAAGTGCGGAAGGTAGTTCTGCGCGGTCAAACCGCTTTTGAAGACGGCAAAGTTTTGGTTCAAGCCGGCTATGGCAGGAATGTGAGAGAGAATCAAAATGGACTTCTGGCAAAAGTCAATTGTAGGTCAGGCTTTTAGCCTGACGTTCTTCTAAAATTTTGCACATGGCGGGTTGAAAACCCGCCCTACAAATACTTATGCAAGAGTCAAATGGAAAAAATCATTGCCATAGAACTTGAAATTTTTGTCCCGCAAGAATATGCTTTAAAAATACGAGATGATAGCGCAAATATTTGAGAAACGAAATTAACTTACCCGCCTATTTTCTCAATCGCCAATTACAAATTACTACTTACCAAGGAGCAATAAATGCCTACAAATTCCTCATCCCTGCACCTGCCTTTTGGCGAAAACAAAAACGCCCAATGGTATGGCAAAGATATTTTATCGGTCAAACAGTTCAGCCGCGCCGACCTTGAATATATCTTCGGCGTGGCGCACGAAATGCGCGGAATGGTCGAAAGAGTCGGGACGTTTGACCTGCTCAAAGGCAAGATTTTAGCGAATCTTTTTTACGAGCCGTCCACCCGCACGTCTTCCTCATTCACCGCCGCCATGGAGAGGCTCGGCGGTTCGGTCATTCCAATTAGCGAAGTGAAATATTCTTCCGTCACCAAAGGCGAGAGTCTTTCAGACACCATCCGCACGTTGGAATGCTATGCCGATGTGATCGTCTTGCGTCATCCTGAAACCGGCTCGGCAGAGATCGCCGCGAAAGCCGCCAAAAAACCAATCCTCAATGCCGGCGATGGCGTTGGCGAACATCCCACTCAAGCGCTCCTCGATGCCTTCACGATCAAAGCCGAACTTGGCAAACTCGATAACCTCACCGTCACCATGCTCGGCGATTTGAAATACGGGCGCACAGTCCATTCACTGGCGCGTTTGCTTTCAAACTTTACAAACATAAAATTGAATTATGTTTCGCCTGATATTTTGAAGATGCCCAAAGAAGTATTGGATGAAGTCGCCGAAAAGAAAGTTCCGCAAGCAGAATATAGCTCGCTTGAAAAGATTTTGCCCGAAACCGATGTGTTATATGTAACCCGCGTGCAAAAAGAACGCTTTGAAGACCCCGCTGATTATGAAAAGGTCAAAGGCGCGTATGTGATTGATCCCGAAATTATGAAGCCCGCCAAAAAAGAAATGATCGTCATGCACCCGCTCCCGCGCGTCGGCGAAATCAGTACAGATTTTGACGACGATCCACGCGCCGCTTACTTCCGTCAAATGGAATATGGTTTATACGTCCGTATGGCTTTGCTCGCGATGGTCTTAGGCAAAGCCTAATGGAGACCTTCTTCTCTTTTTTACAACGCCGCGTGGATGATTGCTCTTCGCTTTTATGCGTGGGACTCGACCCGCACATCTCGGATTTGAAAGAACCCACTGCCGCCTCCGCCCTAACTTTTTGCCTGACTCTGATTCAACAAACCTCACGCTACGCCGCGGCATTCAAACCCAACGCCGCCTTCTTTGAATCTTTCGGCGCCGCAGGCTGGGACGCATTAAAACAAGTCATTGAAGCGATTCAAAACGAATCGAATCGGCTTGGCTCGCTGATTCCCGTCATCCTTGACGCCAAACGCGGCGATATTTCCTCTACTGCCGAAGCCTACGCCAAATCCGCATTTGAAACGCTCGGCGCACACTGCATCACGTTGAGTCCTTATCTTGGCAAAGATTCAATTGATCCCTTCCTTAACGATCCAGAGAAAGGCGTGTTTTTGCTTTGCAAAACCAGCAACGCGGGAAGCGGCGATTTACAAGACTTAATTGTGACGATAGACGATAGACCGCAGACGATGATCAATGGTCAATCGTCCGCCGTTTATCTTTACGAACATGTCGCTAAACTTGCTCAAAAATGGAATGTGAAAAATAACATCGGTCTCGTAGTTGGCGCCACGCATCTGGAAGCCATGCAACGCATCCGCCAAGCCGCGCCCGATTTATGGTTTCTCGCTCCGGGGGTAGGCGCGCAAGGCGCAGAAATTGAATCGGTTTTGCGCGCAGGCTTGAGGTCCGATAGAAGCGGGGTTTTAATTCCCGTTTCAAGAGGCATCTCCCGCGCTGAGAATCCCGCGCAAGCGGCGGCAAAACTCCGCGATGAAATTTTAGCGGCGCGCAATCTATAAAAAATAAAGCGGATAAATCCGCTTTATTTTTTTATTACGCTCAATTCCTGAGAATATTTATCCAGCCACTGATTTGACCAACCCCACAACGTGGTATCAAGAACAATTTTCTTAACTTCGGCGCGCGTAATTTTGGCTTCCGTTTCAAAGACTTCAATATTCCGGCGGCTGACTGCCAACGTGCGGATGGCAAACATCAGCGGATAAATACAGCCTAAGCGAATCCCGTGCAACCACCACGGCAAAGATTTAACGTATTTCAGGGCTTCGCGTAAATGTCGTTCGGCTTTGTCGGTCATCAGGTCCAGCACTTTTAGCGCTTCCTGCCGATGTTGCGGATCGAACATTTGCTCCGAAGAGATGCCGATGGCGGCGAGAAATTTTTGCGGAACATAAACCCAGCCGCGATCAAAATCTTCGCGCATTCCGCGAATCACGTTGACGGTTTGCAAGCCCAGCCCAAACTCGCGGGCGAGCGGCATAATTTCATTTTGTTTGCGGCGCACAAAGAGCGAATACCACGCGAATAATTGCGTCATCAAATAGCCCACGCGCCCAGCCACTTCAAACATATAATCGTCTAAGTCGGCTTCGTCATTCACATGCGGACCGATCTTCGTCCAGCGCGCCATGCCCAAGGTGCTGTTGATCACATGCCGCAAAATGATCTCTTGAATTTCCGGCGGCAAAGAATACAGGTGTTGCAAAATTTCATGCGCGTGTTGCGTCACAATCGCGTCGGGGTTGCTCGCATCCGCCTGAGCGACTTTCTGCACAATGGCTTGTACGTCCGCTTCGCCGCGCAATACATTCACCCACTGATTCAGCAAACTGATTTTTTCGTCGGTCGGCATTTCTTCGTTGTCTTCAAGATAATCAGAAACGCGCAAAAGCAAATAAGCCACCGTGGTGGCTTCGCATAAAGTTCCGGGTAGGCGCTCAATGCCAATTGCAAAAGTTCGGCTGGCAGAGCGGAGAAGGTCGCGTAAGTTCATTTTAGGTGACAAGTTTGACCGCATCAAGAAACTTTGCAAAGTCTACCATATTCTCTCAAATTACAGCCCTGCCAATTGGACTACTTCCGGGTTGTTCAAGGCGCGTAAAAGGTCTTGGCTGGCGAGGACGACCGCCGTATTCGGCATCCCCGACCCGATGGATATTTCCGCTTCGTCTAACACGCCCGCCTCAACCAACACTCGAAGCGGTTGCGGCAACCCAAGCGGTCCCACCGCCCCGACTCTATATCCAGTGACAGATAAAACTTCTTCTTCAGTCGCCAGCGTCAGCCGCGATTGACCGAGATATTTTCGCAGGGCTTTCCACGAAATTTGTTGCGGTCCAGCCACAAGCGCCATCACATAATCATTTTCTCCCACACGAAAGAGAATGCTCCGCACAATTTGGCTAGGGCGTTGATTGCGTGCGTTGGCGGCTTCTTCTAATGAGCGAATGGAGGTTTGATGAATAAAGACACGGTGCGGAATATTCAATTTTTCGAGCGCAAGGCTAACCGGCGGTTTTTCCATCTACAAGTTCTTATCTTTGTAATCGCAAAGTTTGACGATTGGGCAAATCGAGCAATTTGGCTTTCGGGCATGGCATACTTCGCGCCCCAAGCGGATGATATTTAAATGCGCGGCGTAATAGGTTTCTGGCGGGAAGATTGATTCCAAATGCGGGTGCGCCTGTTCCACGTTCATTTTTTCCGGTCGTAAGCCGATCCGCCCTGTGACGCGATAGACGTGCGTATCTACCGGAAAAGCGGGCATGTTCAAGCCGAAGCATAAAACAATCGCGGCAGTTTTTGGTCCTACGCCTTTGAACTTCGTCAGCCAGGCGCGGGCTTCTTCAAATGGCAGGTCTGCCAAAAATTGCAGATCGAATGAGCCGCGTTCTTCGTAAATTTCTTTCAATACGGCTTGAATACGCGGACCCTTTTGATTCGCCAACCCGGCGGGGCGAATGACTTCAATTACGGCGCTTGGTTTTGCGTCGCGCACTTCCTCCCAAGTTGGGAATTTGGCGCGCAAGGCTTTGAAGGCGCGCACTTGATTGACGTCCGTTGTGCTTTGCGAAAGAATCGTCGTCACTAATTCATCTATGGCGGGCATTGGGTTGCCCCAAACGGGTTCGCCAAACGCCTGAATCAAAACTCGGTGAATTTGGAGGGCGCGCGCTTTTAGGTCTTTCATAATTTGAAAACTGGTTTGGAAGTTCCGGTGATTTTTCCGGCGTAATTTTTCAGAGTTCTTTCGGGTCCAAATTTCGCCAGCGCGTTCAACTGCGTTTCAGTGATCGCATTCATTTGGCGCAAAATCTCCAGCGTAACCGCCGGACGAACTTTTGTCACTGGCTCTAGCGAAGCGTTTAGCGGAGCGGAATCGCCATCTTCCACTTTGAAGGCGATGCCAATGCCGAGCGAAGCGGCGGTTGGCATAATGCCGATAATTTGAAAACCTTCCGCCCCGCGTTTGGTGACGACCTTTCCCGCGCAAGTTCTCATCAATTCGCAATCAAATTCGCCGTTGTTGCTCAGCATTTCCGGGCGCGCAATCATCGCGGAGGTGATTTTTTGACAAGCCTGAGCGCGCGCTTCTTTCAAACCTTGCGGATCGCAAAAACGCGCCATGCCTAAAGCGGCGTGATACAACGGCATTGCAAAGTTTGGCGCGGAACAACCGTCCACGCCGAGTTCGATCTTGCCCAAGTCAATTTGGCACATTTCAGCCAGCGTGGTTAATATCTCTTGTTGAATGGGATGTTCAATATCAAGATAATTTTCCAGCGAGTCGCCGCGCATTTTGGCGTAAGCCAGCATAGTGGTATGTTTGCCCGAACAATTATTTGTATTGTTAGTTGGGGTCAGTTCTTTTTTGATAAATTCGCGGAGCATGGCTGGGTCGCTGGGTAAATGCCCGCCGCATTGTAGATTTTCTTCGGCGATCCCAATTTTATTTTGTAAAGCCTTAACCGCTTCCAGATGAATTTTTGCGCCATCGTGAGAGGCGCACGAGAGGGCTAGCTCGGCTTGGGTATAGCCGTAATGTTCTGCGCCGCCATGCTCCACAAACGGTAAGGCTTGAAACGGTTTGCCCGAAGAGCGCAAAAAGGCGACCAGATGCGGGTCGCCATAACTTGCCAGTAATTTTCCATTTGAAGCCACAACTGCAATCGAACCATTATGTGTGGCTTCGATTAACGCGCCGCGCGTGCGTTCAAGAATGGGCATGGAGTGTGCCATGAGATTACTCCTCGGGCGAGTAGCTGGGGGCTTGCGGCTGACGCGAGTTGTAGTGCGCCAAGCCATAGCGCAAACGCTGAGCGTATTGTTTTTGCCTGATAGACGGGGCTTTGAACCAAGTTAATAAAGAGGCGGTTAATTTCTCAATTGCCGCGGGATTGGGTTTCTTGGCGGTTGTTTTTTCCAACTTATCGTGAACGTGTTTTAGAAAATCATATTGATTCTTAATTTGCGCCGCAGTCACCGCGCCGCCGCGACTGCTAATGAACGTATAGCCCTTATAAGGCGTATCCAATAAAGTTTCCAGCGAAGCCAGCCAGGCTTTTAAGTTTGCGCCCGCTAAAAAGGGCGGCTGGTTTTTCAAAACGGCATCGCCAATGAATACGATTTTTTCTTCGGGGAGTTTTACCCAAATGGAGCCGTTGGCTGGTCCGGCGTGATGCTCCAGCGCGACTTCCGGTCCGCCCCAATGTAAGGTCATTTGATCGAGAAATGAAATTTCAGGCGGCGCCCAACGCACGCTCCCTAAGCCGGGGATGGATTCCCAATCTGCGCCAGTTTCTTCGCCTTGCGCTTTGAAGGTGCTGGGACGAGTGCGAAAGGTGAGCGCTGTTTTTTCGTGGGCGATAACTACGCAATCCATTGCGCGCGCGCCCAAGGTGCGGTCTGGATGGGCGTCTAAATTGATCAAAACGCGATCCATTCCGCCGCCGAGGTTCATCAATGCGGCGCGCCAAGTGCGCGCGTCCTCTGGGGAAGGCGGAGCGTCAATTTGAATCAGCCCGCGCGGCGTGACGACGACTCCTAAAGTGACGCCGAGAAATTGTTCTTCGATATAAATATGATCGGTGACTGCCTGCATGGTTCTCCTGAAATTCAAGCGATTATGGCATGTTAAATTTGCCGAGTATAACCCAAACCTAGCAAATTATTTTCGTTACAAGTCAAACAAGCTTCACTGTTGCGGATCGGTGAAAGTCGGCTTGATTGTGAGGCGCCCGGTTTGGCGTTTGATTTGACCGGTAGTTTTCTTCTGCGCGACAGGCAAGGTGAGCCAAAATGTAGTTCCCTGATTGGGTTCGCTATCCAACCAAATTTGACCGCCATGCCCAATGACGGCTAAACGGCAAAAAGCCAAACCCACGCCCAAACCAGTGGTGCGGCTACCGCCGCGCAGGCGGGTAAATTTCTCGAAGATGCGTTCCCGATCCGCTTCGGGGATGCCGGGCCCGTTATCTCTGATCCAAAATTTGACGGATTGCCCGTTGGTGGTTGCGCCAATTTCAATTCGTCCTTCTACGGGCGTGAACTTGATCGCATTTTCCAGCAAGTTGATCAACACGCGGTGAATCATATCCACATCCACCCAAATTAGCGGAAGCACGGAGTTCGCTTTCTTTTCCAGCGTTTGCGTGCGGGCGGTGGCGTTTGGTTGCACGTCGCGGACCGCTTCATTCATTAAAACCAGCGGGTCAATAGCTTGTTGTTCCACGATCTGATGACCGGCTTCCAAGCGGCTAATATCGAGCAGAGAATTGATCAGGCGTTGGATTCTGCCGGTTGAATTGGCGGCAATCGTCAGCATGGCGTGAAGCGTGTTATCTTTATTTGGCAGGAGCGTGCTCATCATATCCAAACTGGAGACGATGTTGCCAAGCGGGGAGCGTAAGTCATGGTAGATCATGGCGGTCATGTCGTCGCGTAGAGCGTCCAGTTCTTTACGTTCGGAAATATCGCGCAAAATCCATTGCGCGGAGGCGATTTCATTAAACTCCACGCGGCGGGCGTGAACTTCCACCGGAAGCGCGCCGCCGTTTTGCAAATGTAAAGTGGATTCGTACACGCAATTTTTTTGTTTGAGGGTTGAAAATTTCGCTCCAGTTTTATCCCAATTGACTTGATGCAATTGGTCAATGCTCAGAGCGTGGAGTTGTTCGTTTGTAAAACCGCTCAGCGCCACCGCCTGACGGTTCGCTTCCAAAATTTTGCCTTCCCAATCCGTAATCAAGATCGGGTCTACGCTATCTTCAAATAATTCGCGGTAACGTGAATGCGCGTTTTTTACTTGTTCCAGAAACTGCGCGTTTTGAATCGCCGAGCCAGCCAAACTGCCTAAGCCAGCCATCACTAGTAAAGCGTCTGGATCGAACGCGCCAGACAGCGGATTGATCGCTTCCAGCACGCCGATCGGCTTGCCTTGCGATTGAATAGGGACGATGGCGATTGCCCGCATCTCAATCCCTTTGAATTGGTCGGCTTCGCCGTAGCGGGTATCCACGCTGACGTTTGGCACAACCAAGCCGCGCCCGTTTTGAATCACCAGCCCCGCTAATCCCTGACCGCGCGCAATGCGCCGCCCGGAGATGTTTGCAGAATTTCCGCCAGCCGCCGCATGAAAAACTAAATCTGCGTCAAGGTGATCAATTAACGCCAGCGCCACCGTTTCAACTTGTAGCGCTTGCATCGTCTGATGCAAGATTTTGCGCCAAACTTCCTGTAATTCCAAACTGGAGTTCATCGTCTCGGCGCCTTCCGCCAAAGCGGACATCACGCGCGCCGTGCGTTGGCTTTCTGAATACAGCCGCGCATTCAATACGGCAATGCTGGCTTGGTCGGCGATGGCTTGCATTAATTCCAAGTGGGTTTGGTCAAAAACATTCGGCGTGGAATGCACGAGCGTTAACACGCCGACCAGTTGTTTGCGCGAAATTAGCGGAACGCAAATTGCGGATTTTGCGCCGGTTCGTTCAATTTCGTCATCGGCGCGGCGAAGCCAGCGTTCATCTTGAGAGGTATCTTTGATCAACGCGGCTTTGCGATTTTTGACGACCCAGCCCGCCAAGCCGCGTTCGATCGTTTCTTTTAATTGTTGGGTGGTATGTTCGTGAAATTGTTTGCCGTAGATGATGGTCGCGTCCACCGGTTTGCCGGTATCGTCAATCACCATAATGCTGGCGCGTTCGCCGCCCACGTTTTGTAAAACCGCAAAGAGCAATCTTTGTAAGACCGTGCGTAAATCCAGCGCGCTGGCAACCTCGCGGCTGACGCCGATCAATAACTCAAGCAAAGCTTTGTTCTTGTCTTCCTGAGCCATAATAAGCCAAATTATACAACCTTTAACCGTAGATTTACGCGCCAATCGTCAAAAAACGCTTTGGTACAATCAGCCTATGCCGATTCAAGTTTCAAAAATCAAAGCTTTATGTTTCGATGTGGACGGGACCCTCAGCGACACCGACGATCTGTATATTGAAAAAATCGAGCCGTGGCTTCCTAAATTTTTATTTAAAGATACAAAACATACCGCCCGCCGTTTGGTGATGTGGCTGGAAGCGCCCGGCAACGCTTTGCTCAGTTATGCCGACCGCCTCGGGCTGGATGATGAGATGGTCGCCGTAATCAACTGGCTGGCTCTGCACCGTAAACATACAGAGACAAAGTTCCTGCTCGTCCCCGAGGTGGATGAATTGCTCAAACAATTGCATGGGCGTTACCCTATGGCGGTAGTGAGCGCGCGCGACGAACGCGGCACACTGCGTTTTTTAGAAGCCTTTGGGCTGAATAAATATTTTGACGTGATCGTTAGCGGGCTTTCCGCTGAACATACCAAACCCTATCCAGACCCGATCCTCTATGCCGCGAAAAAAATGAACGTCGCGCCGGAAGCGTGCTTGATGATTGGCGATACGACTGTGGATATTCGCGCGGGCAAATCCGCCGGAGCGCAAACCGTCGGCGTGTTATGCGGTTTTGGCGAAGAAGCCGAACTACGCCGCTTTGACGCGGATGAGATTATAGAATCCACGCCCAAACTGCTGGAATTGCTCCGCTGATTTTCAATGCCGCTTTTAATTTAACTTCTTGCATAAGTTCTTCTAAAATTTTTCACATGGCGGGTTAAAAAACCGCCCTACAAATACTTTATTAAGCAGAACAGCCCTGTAAATACAGGGCTGTGTCATTTTCGTTAGGCTCAAGCTGGAAATATTTTTAGAAGTTACGACCGCCGCCGCGACGATCGCCCGAACCATGCGAGCGTTCTTCACGCGGACGCGCTACATTGACTGTAATTGAACGTCCCATGAAATCCTGCCCATGGAACATGCTGATCGCTTTTTGAGCTTCGTCAGCGCTGGACATTTCTACAAAGCCGAAACCTTTGGCTCTGCCCGTTACGCGATCTTTGATCAGCGCGACCGAGGTGACGGTGCCAGCCTTGCTGAAGTGTTCTTTCAGGTCTTCTTCAGTAGCGGCGTAAGGCAAGTTGCCCACATAGAGTTTGTTTTCCATCTCTGCTCCAATATCTCAACGATCCAGCCTGAACGACGCTTAAAGTTTATCATGGATTGGAATTTGCAAGGGGGAGCAAAATCCTTAAATTTTTAAGGCATGTATCGAAACGCTAATCGTTGAGCAAATCGGCGAGGAAGTTCAGCAAGCCGCCTTGTGCTTCTTCCGTTGGCGAGTTGGCGCGTTGGTTGGGTAGATCGCTAGCGACTGTGCCGTCTTGCCCGTTGATCAAAATTAAGCGCCTGCGCCCGTCAATGGGAATTTCAGTCATCCAGACTGGCAGTAAATTCAGTTTGAAAGATTCAACCGTCAGATTGGCGGAAGAACTGTGAACTACTTTCACATGTGCGCCCAAAATGTACGGAATTTCTCTTTGCGCCTTTTTATATGCCTGACTGCGCGCGTCTAATGAAGCGTCGGCCATGGAGATGTCGTAAATTTCCGCGAGCCAGTTGGCGAGAAAGCGCGGATCGTACGGTTGGAGCGCGCTTAACTCAAAGGTGGGAATCAGCCGCAGGAAAACCGCCGAAGGCTTCCGTGAGGCAGGGAGCGGTAAGTCATCCACTAAAACTGGAAAGGTATCTTGAACGCGGGTTACTTTTTTTTGTCCGCGTTGCGCGTTGAAAAAACTATCGTCTTGCTCGGTAATTTCGGCGGTGTAATCTACTGCGCCGCCAATGTCAAAAGTCCATAATGGCAGGTATAAGCCGCGCGGCAGTTCCACTTTCTTTTCCGGCGTGATCTCGTTTTTCTCAACCCATTCTACGAGCAATTGAATCGCTTGACGTTGATCGAAGGCGTGCGGAATAATGCCATTGGGCGCGAGCAGGTCTTTTGTTTTTTCGAGATTGACGATGTGCGGCGAATGACAATAGGCGCAATCTGCGGAAATTAATTTTGGCGGCAAAATAAATTCTGCGCCGCAACCCTTGCAGTGAAAAACTTGTTCTTGCAGGGGTTTGCCGTGACCTTTGAGCGTAGCCATTGCCACGATGAAATCTTTTTCGCTCGCCGCGCCGTTTGCCAGCGTTTGGTTGCGCGCGCAATAATCGCAAACCAAAGCGTTACTGCCGTCGGGCGCAAAGGACATTCTGCCGCCGCATTTCGGGCACATGAATCTTTTGGCGTCTACAGTGCGCGGGTCGGCGGAAGGTTGCGGCAGATGATTCGGGTCAATGATTTCATCTTCTTTAAGTTTGCCTTCCAAGACGGCTAAGGCGCGTTTGGCGCGCGCATGATTCAAATCATGCGAAAGGCAATTTTGATAAGCCGCTTTTCTTTCGGCGGGTTCGGTTAATACTTCGCCCATCCAAAACCAGGCTTCGGCTAAAACGTCAAATGCGGATGCGCCGTAGATGGCGCGATCCAAATAGCGGCGCGCCGAATCCGGGTGGCCGCTTTTGGCTTCGATGATGCCGTTACGCAATAGTTCTTTGCTGTATTCTTCAAACATAGTTTGCTCTCACCAGCGCGTCTGTCATGCGCGCCACACGCGACATGGCTTGCACGTCATGCACGCGCACAAGGTCTGCGCCGCGCGCAATGCCGATGGCGATGGCGCTGGCTGTGCCTTCCAGCCTTTGATCGGCGGGCAAATCTAACGTGTATCCAATGAACGATTTGCGCGAAGCGCCCAATAAAATTGGATAACCCAAAGCGCGGATTTCATGCAAGTGATTGATCAGTCGAAGATTATCTTCGCGCTTCTTGCCAAAGCCGATGCCTGGGTCTAACACGATCAGCGCATCTGCCACTCCGGCATTTTTAGCCAACGCTACGCTGGCGAGCAGTTCGCGCTTCACGTCTTCGATTAGGTTGGTATATTCAGCGCCAAGATAAGTTCCGCCCAATTTTTCACGGACTTCCACACTGGCGGGATTACTGCGGTTGTGCATCAAGATCACCAGCGCTTGATATTGAGCGGCGACCTGCGCCAATTGCGCGTCTGCCCGCAAGCCCCACACGTCATTGATGATTTTAGCCCCCGCTTTGAGCGCTTCTTCCGCCACTTGAGCTTTGTAGGTGTCAATTGAA
>JADLCG010000061.1 GCA_020847355.1 Anaerolineales bacterium
GTTGCCATACCGCCGCGCCCAAGCTCAGATATAATTTCATATCGTCCAAAGTGGGAAGGGATTGCCATAAGCACAAGTATAAACCACCTTTTTGTTGAAATGCAAGAAATCTGACGCGAATTATCGGAATAGGGCGGCTACAAGTAAGATTATCTTCGCGACGTTTTATTCCCTGACGCGGCGTAGTATAATTTCAACGAAACCAATAATTTAGATATTTGTAATAAAATTACCTTATATTTTAGATTGTATTTAATCTTCAATTGGGTTGACAACTTTGGAGTTCAATGACCGTAAGCCTTGCCATGCGGCGTTATGCCGCTGAAATTTACCGCCTGCAACAGGATAATGAACAAGTTTCGCTTTCGCTTTTAAGCGCGCATATTGACGCTTCGGCGCAAGCTATTTCTATGATGGTTAAGCGCCTCACCAAAAACGGATACTTGGCTTATGAACCCTATCGCGGGGTGCGGCTGACGGCAGAAGGCGAAAAGATCGCCATGCCCGCTTTGCGGCGGCATCGCCTGACCGAAGTTTTTCTCGTCAAGGTGATGAAATACGATTGGGCTTCGGCGCATGAATTATCTGACGTTTTTGAGAAAGGCGTGAGCGATGAACTTGAAGATCGCATGGATGAATTGAGCGGCTTCCCAACGCGTTGTCCGCACGGAGAGCCGATACCTTCCAAAAAGGGCGTAATGCCTGAGGTCCAGGATGAGCCGCTTGCCAATGTGCCTTCCGGTTCAGATTGCATCGTCAGCCGCGTGCGCACGCACGATCTGGAGAAACTCAATTATATTGGCGATCTAGGTCTCGTGCCGGGCACGCCGTTTCATCTTTTAAGTTGCGCGCCGTTCAAGGGACCGTTGCGCTTGGAAATGAAACCGCAGGGGCATATCATTGGCTATGAGTTATCGCAATCCATTTGGGTGGAAGTGACGAAAAAAGGCGCGGGTAATAAATTACCGCCGCTGAAAAATAGAATTTAGCGAAAATCGCTTTTTACGGAGTTAAATCGTATGTCTCTTGATCTTGCCGTCATCCGCAATCAATTTCCGGCGCTACGTCGCCCGGCTATTTTTTTTGACAACCCAGGCGGCACGCAAATTGCCCAGCCGTCTTTAGACCGCGTAACCCGCTATTTAGTGGAAAGCAACGCTAATCACGAAGGGGCGTTTGCTACCAGTATCGCTTCTGACGCGGTATTAGATGAAGCGCATCGCGCCATGGCGGATTTTTACAACGCCGCTGAGCCGCAGGAAATCATCTTCGGCAACAACATGACCACGCTCACGCTTCAGTTCAGCCGCTCGCTTTCGCGCGAGTGGAACGCCGGCGATGAAATTATCGTCACGCGCCTTGATCATGACGCAAACGTGACTCCCTGGGTTTTAGCCGCGCAAGATCGCGGCGTGAAAGTCAATTGGGTGGATTTTGACGTAGAAGACGGCACGCTCAAATTGGAAGATTTGCGCAAAGCGTTGGAGCGCAAACCGAAATTATTAGCCATCGGCTACGCCTCAAATTCTTTGGGGACGATCAACCCGATCCAGAAAATTATTGATTTGGCTCATGCCGCCGGAACTTGCGTCTATGTGGATGCGGTGCAATACGCTCCGCACGGCGCAATTGACGTTCAGAAATTGGATTGCGACTTTTTAGTTTCTTCCGCTTATAAATTTTTCGGGACGCACGCCGGCATTCTGTATGGCAAGCGCGACCTGCTAGAAAAAATGTACGCTTACAAAGTGCGCCCCGCCACCAATCAACTGCCCGGAAAACTTGAAACCGGCACGCAAAACCACGAAGGTATTGCGGGCGTATTAGGCGCAATTGAATATTTTGAATGGCTCGGCAAAGAATTTGGCGGCGAGTTTATAGACGGATTAAAAGAAGAAAATTATCAGGGGCGGCGCTTGGAACTAAAAAAAGCTATGACGGCGATCCACGCCTACGAATATGAACTCTCGCGCAGTTTATTATCCGCTTTAGAATCTATCCCCGGCTTGCGGCTTTATGGCTTAACCGATGCCCGCCGCCTGGATGAGCGCGTGGCGACTTTCTCTTTTCGCTTGAAAGATATTCATCCGCGAACCGTGGCGGAAAAACTAGCGCAGGAAAATATTTATGTGTGGGATGGAAATTACTACGCCCTTAACGCTTCCGAACGTTTAGGCGTGGAAACGCAAGGCGGCATGGTGCGCGTCGGCGCTACGCATTACAACACGTTGGATGAAGTTGTCAAATTGAAAGAAGCGTTGCTGAAAATAGCGCAAGCATAATCGTTATCTTGACGAGTAGATTGTGCCGCGTAGGCGAAAAGCCATAAGTAGCGGATCGCAATTTACGGCTGTGCGCGAGCCGGCGCTTCGGTTTTTGAAAAGTTGGCAGAACCCTGGGGCGGCATAACTGTCGAGCCGAAATATAAACGCGCGTCGCCGGCGCGGGCAAAACCACAACGACTTACCTCATTCCGCGTTTGTATGATCCTACCAGCGGAGTTTGATTAATCAGAACCGGTTTCCTTCAATCGTTCTTGTTGACGCTGAGGTTTACCATGTCTTTTTCTCTCTCTCTTGACAAACTTACTGCTTAGTAAGTAAAATCCCCGCATGGTTAAGATAGAAAATTCCAAGAAAACCATAATGAATCTAGCAGAAGAGTTATTGCAAGATAGAGGTTTCAACGGATTCAGTTATGCCGATATCGCCGGTCAACTTGGAGTTAAGAATGCCGCCATTCATTATCACTTTCCCAGCAAAGAAGAGCTAGGCATTGCTGTGATCAAACGCTATCGCGAGCGTTTCAAATTGTGGGTTAATAACTCAAGAATAAAAGATTTATCGTATCCGGAAAAGTTGGATTGGTTCTTTAATATTTACTCTGATTTTCGCGTGAATAATGGGAAGGTTTGCCTGGTGGGCGCTTTAGAAGTTGAATTTAATTCAATTCCTGAAGGCTTGCGTAAGGAAGTGGAGTATTTGAATCGAGAAACGCTCGTTTGGTTAGAAGCAATACTCGCAGAAGGCAGAGAGGCGGGCGCTTTCCAATTTAAAGGCACGCCTGCCAGCAAAGCCGCAGTGATCTATTCCAGCGTGCAGGGCGCATTGCAAATGGCGCGCGCGCTTGGGACGAAGAAATTTTGTGAGGTGGTGGAACAAAACAAACAGGATGTGCTGGTCTAATTTTTTTTGTCGTCAAAACTTACTATTTAGTAAGTTTATATTATCGAAGGAGAAAATATAAATGTCTATCGTAACCCCTAGCAATGAATTACAAGTTATGGTTAAGAAGGTGTATAAAATATTTTTCACGCCGAATAAGTATGAAGTTAAACCGTCTGATGAAGAAATTTTGAAGAGCGGAAATAATTTTAGGCTTAAGCATGAAGCGCTTGAGTTGGCGGTCAGCGCTTGGGGAGATGAATCCAATCCAAAAGTTTTATTAATGCACGGTTGGGGCGGCGCACGCGCGCAGATGACTGGTTTTGTGAAGCCGTTGTTAAATGCCGGTTATTTTGTCGTGGCTTATGATCAACCCGCGCATGGCGAATCGGATGGGAAGCAAACTAATATTTTAGAAATTGCGCCAACGCTGGCTGTGCTGTCAAATCATTTTGGAAAATTCGATTTCATCATTGCTCACTCGCTTGGGACATTGATCACATCGTATGCGTTGGTCAATCAAATTATCCCGTCTCCTTCCAAATTAGCGTACTTCGGCGCCTTCAATCGGTTGTTGGATTCTCTCCCGCGTTTTCAAGCGCTTGCCCAATTGTCCGATGAAACGATGCGCGGTTTGGAAGATATGCTCTTTGAAAATCATAGTAAAGATTTGCTTGAATCAATTACGAATGCAAAATTAGCCCAACAGATTCACATTCCCGCGTTGATGTTCCATGACAAGTCGGATAACGTCACGCCTGTGGATGACAGCCGCGCCATCGCCAAAGCGTGGAAAAATGCCCGCTATGTTGAAACAGATGGACTGGGTCACAGAGGCGCGTTGCAGTCGAAAGAAATTCACGAGCAGGTGATCAAATTCTTGAAGAGTTGACCCTCTTGCTTCACTTCAAAACAACTTCCCAAAATCTAATGACTTTGGGAAGTTGTTTTATTTGCTCATTACTTTTGCGATAGATACAGGCGTGATTTGAAGTTTGAAATCTACTACTTCGTAATAGCGCATGGCTTTGCCGTCGCCTGAAAGCTCAAGATTACTTTTTACCAAACCGGCGTCTTCCAATTTTTTCAAATGCATAATCAACAAAGGTCTGCTAATTCCAATTTCGCGCGCCAATTGACTGACATAATTAGTTTCATTTACAAGCGCTTTGATGATTTGCAAACGATGTGGATTTGCTAAGGCGGAGAGCGTCTCAAGTAGTAAATCCGAACCTGATAGCGCGACCATAGTCATTGCACTTCGCGTAAGATTTTCTCAATGGACGCAAGGCGAGTTTGAATATCTTTCAATACTTCCATTGTTTTTTCCTGCGTTACTGCAGATTTTTGATTGAACTCAACCGTCGCTTCTGCTATTTTTTCATATTTAGCTACTTGTTCTTGATTGGTTTCTGTCTTTGTGGCAGATAGACCCTGCCATAACCCCACTACAATGATAATGGTGACTGCCGCAATAATAAAAACGATTAAATTATTGCCGTTCATTTTGCCTCCGGGAATTTGATTTTTATGAAATTTAGATATTTCATGTGTAATAAATATTTTACACATGAAGTGAAATCCTGTCAATAGTTTTGCCTGGTGAGAACCTGCGTCCTTTTTCTAGAAAGAAATAAGTCTTGGCTTGTTTCGCTAGTCAACTTTCCAACTCCTCCTAATTGATCTTACATTACCCAGATGGGTAATGCTTGAACGCCTGGGCTTTGTTATACTACCCAAATGGAACTCTCTCAAAACATACATTTACTTGGCGATCTGCTCGGCAAGGTGATTTCTGAGCTTGAATCGCCGAAGCTCTTTGAAATTGAAGAAAATATCCGCTTGCTGGCTAAAGCGCGGCGCAATGGGGATGGCGTTGCCGCAAAGCGTTTGCTTCAGGAAGTTTCGGCGCTTGAAAATCAGGATGCGCGCGTGATCGCCGCCGCGTTTGCGGCTTATTTTGATTTGGTGAATCTGGCGGAAGAACATCAGCGCGTGCGTTTACTCCGTCAGCGGGAAGATGAAGCTTATCCAGAACCAGTCCGCGAGTCGATTGGCGAGGCGCTGGCTGTACTCAAACAAAATGGCGTCAGCGCCGAGCGCGTCTCTGGCTTGTTGGAAAATTTATCCATCGAGTTGGTGTTAACTGCCCACCCCACCGAAGCGCGCCGCCGCACGATCCTCTCTCAGACCGAACGCATCGAGGCGCTCTTGCGCCTGCTCAATCAGGATGGGCTTTCGCGCCGCAAAAAACAAGAGACTGAAACCGCCCTGCAAACGGCAATTTCCGCTTTGTGGCTTACGGATCGCGCGCGCGCCGATAAATTATCCGTCACGGACGAGGTGCGCACAGGTTTGTATTTTGTGGAGTCTTTTTTTTGGGATACGATTCCGATCATTTACCGCGACCTAGAAGAAGCGCTCGCAAAATATTACCCAACTTTGCAAGCCCCAAAGAATTGGTTTAGCTTAGCCTCATGGATCGGCGGCGACCGCGACGGCAACCCGTTTGTTACGGCGGCAGTCACCGCCGAAACTTTACGTTTACATCGCGGGCTGGCAGTGGAGAGTCATCAAAAGGCGTTGAAAGAATTGGCGCGTCAACTGAGCGTCAGTTCAAACCGCATTCCGCCTTCCGCCGCATTGACCGAATGGATCGAAAAACGCAGACCGACTTTTTCGGAACATATCGCTTATATTGAAAAGCGTTATACGCACGAACCTTATCGCTTAATTTTGGCGATTCTGGCGAACGACTTAAAAGAAGCCTCCAGCGACGATATGACCAAAAACTTATTGAGCGAAAGCCCGCATCTGGCGCATTTAGACGTGGCGCGTTTGCTTGAGCCTTTACAATTGATCTCCGCCGCTTTGCCCGAACATTTAGCGCAGGATGAATTAAAAACGGCAATTAACAAAGTGCAGGTCTTTGGATTACATGCCGCGCGTTTGGACGTGCGCGAGGATTCAAGCCGTTTGAATACGGCATTGAGCGAAATTTTACGCGCGCTAAAAATTGAAAATGATTTTGAAAATCTGCCCAGCGCTTCACGCGAGACTTTGCTGGCGCGCCTCTTGAGCGAACCAGCGCCCAATTTATCGCGGCATCCGGGGGTGACTGCCGCCGCGGCTGAGACTTGGGCGCTCTTCCAACTGATTGCCCGCGCCGGCGAGATTTATGGGACGGAACTTTTGGGTCCGGCTGTGATTTCTATGACGCGCTCCGCCGCCGATGTGTTAACTGTGCTTTTGTTGGCAAAATGGGCGGGTTGTAAAACTATCCCGCAGATCGTGCCTTTATTTGAAACCATTGAAGATTTGAAAGACGCGGCGGAGATTCTTGAACTGCTGTTCACTTCCGAAGTTTACCGCGCCCATTTACAAACGCATCAGAATAATCAAATGGTGATGATCGGCTATTCCGATAGCAATAAGGACGGCGGTTATTTGATGGCGAATTGGGCGTTGTATCAGGCGCAAGAGGAGATCGCGCAGATGGCGCAAAAACATGCCGTGCGCTTGACTCTTTTTCACGGTCGCGGCGGGACGATTGCGCGCGGCGGCGGACCCGCCAATAACGCCATTCGCGCCCAACCGGTTGGGAGCGTCAATGGGCGTTTTCGAGTCACTGAGCAGGGCGAGATCATCGCTTCGCGTTATTCCAACCCCGATATCGCGCATCGGCATTTAGAGCAGATTGTCAACGCGGTGATTTTGGCTTCCGTGCCGCAGACGACCGAATCTGTCCCGCAGAAATGGCGCGAGACGCTGGCAAACATGTCAAAGGTTGGGAAAGAAGCGTATCGCGCGCTGGTTTATGAAACGCCGGGCTTCATCCAATTTTGGGAATCGGCGACGCCGTTGGATGAAATCAAACGCTTACACATTGGCTCGCGCCCCTCTTCGCGCGGAAAGCTGGGAGCGGTGAATCAGATTCGCGCCATCCCGTGGGTTTTCTCGTGGATGCAAAGCCGCTTCAATTTACCGAGTTGGTACAGTTTAGGCGCCGGGCTGGCGGACATCCCCGACGCAAATTTATTGCAAGAAATGTACGACGGTTGGTTGTTCTTTAGAACTTTGTTGAATAATTCTGAAATGTCTTTGCTCAAAGCGGATATGGATATTTCCGCTTTGTATGTGAGCCTCGCGCCGGATAAAAAAATGGCGAAAGAAATTTTTGGTTCTATTCGCGGCGAGTATGAACGCACAAAAGATTTGGTTCTAAAAATTAGCCGGCATAATTCTTTGCTTGAACTTGAGCCGGTGACTAAACAAGCGGTGCAACTCCGCAACCCGTATGTGGACCCGCTAAACTATATTCAAGTGGAAACGCTCAAACGCCTGCGCGCGCTGAAAGACCCGGAATGTGAAGAAGCCCAACCTTTGCGCGAGGTCATGGCGTTTACGATCAACGGCATTGCGGCTGGTTTGAGAAATACAGGATAGCGCTAAGCCGTATCCATTTTTTGGATACGGCTTTTTTATTTCTCGGCTTTATCCAAATCTTTGCCAATATCGCGTTGAAAATCCCAAGTTAGGTAATCTAAATTGGAAGGCAAGGACAATTCCATTGTGTACAAATATTGCAATTCCAATTTCACGTTACGCGGGCGGCATTCCAGCACGTGCCCGCCGCTGGATTTATCTTCAGTGAGAAAATGCAAATGGATGCCCGGCACGCTGAGCGAAGCCATAAA
>JADLCG010000062.1 GCA_020847355.1 Anaerolineales bacterium
TCATAGATAAATGCGCGATTACGATCGCGCCGGCGGCAACGGGATATTTCCGCGCCACGCCTTTTAACTCATTGAATTGCAGAGAAAAAGATTCGCGTTTGAGGATTGAAAGCCCCAGCGCCCAAACCGCCAATTCCAAGCCGCGCGGGAGGAGGAGCAAAAAGATGATATTAACAATTTCGGAAGATTTTAGCGTGAAAGCTAAAAGCGCTAAGCCCGTCTCGGCGATGGCGGCGTACGCCATAATGCGCCCAAGTTGTTTTTGCGTAGCGGCAAACCAGCCAGCCGAGACGACCATCAGCGTCCCAGCAACTTGTACCGCAGTGGAGAATTGCACGGAAGTTCTCAGCCACGTATAACGATCAAAAAAATCAAGCGCGAAAATTAATGTGAAGGTGGGCAATGCCCAGAGCAGGAAGCCAGTTGCATAGGGAAAGGATTCTTCCGCCAACATAGGTATCCAATTGTTGAGCGGAAAAACGGCCAGTAGAAAAGCGAAGCCTAAACCAAGCATTGTGCCGGCTTGCGTCGTCAGGCTTAGGTTGCCGGGTCCGGCTTCTACGCCGGCTAACATCCAGCCGGAAAATAGAATGAAAGGCATGGCTAAGGTTTGGTAGATGATAAAGCGTAGTACGCCGCGCTGTGGCTTTTGATAAGCCGGCACGAGCAGAACGATGATGAGCATTGCCGCAATTTCCAGAATTAATGCGGCGAAGAGAAAAGGCTCAACGGCGATAGAAGCGGTGAGCAAGGCGACGATCATCAATCCATAGGCGACAAAGCGGTTGGCAGTTCCGGAGGCTTGCGTGCCAAAAAACCATAAAGCTGAAACGCCATAGATTGCGGCGAGCAAGGGTCCATCTGCCGTGCCAAAGATAAAACTCCGCCCAAAAACTTGAACCGAGGCTGAGATCTTTAGGGAAAAATTCCCAATCAGCAAAGCGGTGTCAATGGGAAAAATCAAAGCGGTCAAGGAAAGAATTACGGAAACAACGCCGCCCAAAATGGCAGAAAAACGCTCTTGCACGAAGAAGAGCGTCAGCGCCCCAATCAGCAGGGGTATTAAAATCCAAATCACTGCGGCGTTCATTCTATTTCCTCTTCGGGCAGGGCTGTGGAATTTCTGCCGGCTAATAAAAGATAAGCCCCAAGCAAGCCCAGCCCAAGGTTGGTAGCCGCGAGCAAGCCGGTGACTAGAATTGAGTTCTCAATAGCGGCGTAGATAATTTCAAAACCGGCGCTGAGCGTTAATAAACTAATGCTGATGCGTAAAATGTTGGAAGTTAAGCTGAGTTGAAGCAATCCCGCTCCGATCATTAACAACCCGCCGACGATTACGGGCAAGCCTAAGCCGGGCATGGCGGCTTCGATCCGTGAGGCGACGCTAAAAGTGACCAGCGCAATTACGCCGACCAATGCGGTTGAAAACCAATAATTATCAGGCGCGTTGGCGGCTTGTGTTTCTTCATCTTCCAAGCCGAGGCGCGTCATCCCTAAAACGGCGATGACCATCCAGCCCGCCACCAATTTGACTGAGCCGATCACAAACGGTTGATGCCGCGCAACCAGCCAAAACACGGCGAGGTATTGTAGAGCTAACGCGCCGAGTTGATAGCGCCAGTCCTTGCTGATGAACATCGCGCCGATAGAAACTAAGATCAAGCCCGTCATGCCCCATGAAATTACTAATTCCATCTATTACGATCCCCCTTGCGTCATCAGAGAAATGAAGAGAATTAAAACCAGCAAAGTCCACATTAAGCCGCCGTCGCCTTCCAGCGCGGAATTGATCACCCGTAGGAAATAATCAATTGTGCGGTGAATGTTTGAGAGCGCGCCATATAAACCGGTTTGCCAGTTGAATGCGGAAGCGCTTTGGTGGGCGCGAATCGGATTCAGCAGGCGAAAACGCGGGGTTGCCCAAAACAGCCCAAAGGTCAGGAGGGTGGCGCTCACGGCGAGCAACCACGCGCCAATTTGACGCGCGCCGTCCCAGCCGAATAATCCCAGCAATACTTGATCAAAAATCAAAAGACCAATGCTGATCGGGTAGACGGTTTTCATCCACGCCGGAAGCGTTTCAAGCGCATCCCGCCCGGAGGCGCGTAAGGCGTGGCGGATATAACCCGCCATAATCAGCGCTTGCGCGATGGCGATGAACGGAAAGAAGATTCCTAGATTGGTTAGCCAAGCTCCGGCAGTTAACGAAAAAGGAAGCGTGGAAAGGCTGAACACGCCGATTAACAAAGCGCGATTTACCCAGATGTGTTGAACCGAAGCGAGAAAGAGCGAACCGCCCAGCAAAATTAATGCGCATCCCCAACCAACTGCGCCCGCTGAATTGCCGCTCACCGCAGAGGCGACTGAAAGCGCCGCGAGGCTGATGACCCAATACGGTCTGCCGGATAATTCATCCGGCGCGCGAAGCCACATCCAGCCGCTGTAAATTCCGGCGGCGAGCGCTAGCGCTAATAAGATTGACGTGAGCGCGGGAGTCAAACTGCCGCTTGGAATGCGGGCTAATACCGCCAAACTGGAAGCCGCAGAGACCAATCTTAACGAAGTCCCAAACCCGCGCTTCAGCGCTGAATCTGGCGAGTAAGGCAAATGGAGCGGTAACACACCCATCCTTAATCCGGCGGCGAGGATGAGATATACGCCGGCTCCCGCAGACATTGAAGCGAAACTTGGCGAAACGTGATTGGAAGCGCTAATCACGTTTGCCCAAATTAACAACCCAATGCCAACGGCGCGAGTCGCAAAAGCGAAGGCTACTTTCTCGTTATTCTGCGAGCCTTTGACCGCAAGCAGTTGATTGAATAATTCGGTTAGGTCTAGCGCCGCCCAAACCAATAATAAAGTTAGGGGATTATCTGCCGTAACTGCCAATAAGCCTAATCCGGTCAACGCAAGCGAACCAGCCCAGGCAATCGCGTTGACCAAGTTCAACGTCGTCACCGCCGCTAGTAAAACCGAGATGGCTAGCGTCGCCAAACTCAACGCATAGGGCCAAGCGAGCCCATCGGCGCGAAAAGCTATCGGCGTGGAAAAGACTTTATTCGTTCCCCAGAGCGGCAAGGCAAAAGTGAAATTCATTTGCGTCTGCCATAAAAAAACGCTCACCAGCCCCAGCAACGCCCCGCCAATCGCCACTAACCAAGCGTAGCGTTCGGCAGGTTGATAAAAATTCAAGGCGATCAAAACGAGCGCCGTAATAAAAAAGATAGCGCATGAAATAACGATCAACATAACGTCGGTAATTGTATCAGTTTTATGACTGCCTAAATTTCCCCGCGCGCTTTTGGTACAATCCCTTTATGACTTTGCGTTTTTCATCGTGGACAAGACGAGGAATGTTTTCCTGTGTCTTGCTCTTTTTTATTTTGACTGCTTGCGCCGCTCCTGCTAACTTTGAAACTGTTTCTCCGCTTCCGGCTTCTCCCACGCTGACGCCTTTTTACCCTGAGCCAACTCAAGTGACTCCCTTCGTCGAAGGGCATCTCTCGCCGTTAGAAGAGCCGACCTTCACGCCGTTTCCAAACCCAATTGCGCCGTCGGATAGCTACCTCCCGCCAGTGCAATTAGACGCTACCGAGACGGATTTTTCTAATCTAGCCATTTACAACCCGCTCACTGGATTGTCAGTTCCCGATCCCACTTTATTAGAGCGCCGTCCTTTGGCGATCAAAATTGGCAACTCGCCAGATTATGTCCGCCCGCAATCTGGGTTGAGTTTGGCGGATGTAGTTTATGAATATTACATCGAATGGGGCGATTCGCGTTTCATCGCCGTCTTCTATGGAAAAGATTCGCCGCATGTCGGTCCCGTCCGTTCCGGCAGATATTTTGACGAACATATTGCGCGCATGTACGACGCTTTCTTAGTTTTCAAATTCGCCGACCCGCGCGAATTAAATTATCTCAAAGCCAGCGATATTTCCGATTTCTTGATTACTCCCGGCTTTGGCGCTTGTCCGCCGTTTGTGGACGGCGTAGATAACCGCGATGATTACAATAATTATTTCTTTGACACGCGCCAGTGGGGAAGATGCGCCGCTCAAAAAGGCGTGGATAACAGCCCGCAGAGTTTGAACGGCGGATTTTTCGCCGACAGCCCTCCCGACAGCGATTTGATCGTTAATCGCATTTACACGTATTTCTCAATCTATAATTACAACTATTGGCAATACGACGCTTCGTTTCGTAAATATTTCCGTTATCAAGAAGCCAACGATATGACCAACGGCAGAAAAGAAGCCTACGCTCCATTGACCGACGCCGAAACCCGTTTGCCCGTCACGGCGGATAATGTGGTCGTATTGTTTGTGCCTTATACCTTTGCAAATCAATTTGAAGCTGAAGATGAAGTCTATCATGTGGATTTGCTCGATTATGGCAACGCCTACATCTTTCGCGATGGCGTGGCGCTTCCCGCGCACTGGAATCGAGTGGACGAAAATCAGCCGCTCTTGCTCACTTCCTTGCTCGGTACGCCCATTTATCTGAAGCCCGGCAATACATTTTATGAAGTGATCGGCGTGACTTCAAACTACACCCAAAATGGAACTGATTGGCTCTTTCAATTTGCCACGCCGTAAAATTGGGAGTGTCTAATTCTGTGGACTCTGCGCTCTCCGTGGTGAAAGGCTCTTTAGTCAATTCCTTTAGGCGCTTCCGTAAATTTGAAAATACCCTATTAATTCCATAGAAGCGCTAAAAGAATGGATTACAATACGAACATTCCCAAACTTGGGAGCTAGCTTATGACTTTTGACCCGACCTTTTTGAGTAGCCTTTTGCTTGTGCTAACTGCCTTTGGCGGCGCTTTTCTCATCGCCTTGTGGATTAGCCTCATCGTTTGGACGCACCGCGATATTCGCGGACGCGCCCGCGACCCGCTCGTACAAACGCTGGCGGCTTTGCTGGTTGCCGCGCTCAACCTGCCCGGCGTATTGGTCTATTTGATTTTGCGTCCGCAACGAACTTTGGAAGAAGAATATCAACGCACGCTGGAAGAAGAAGCCTTACTGCAAGCGCTGGAAGATTTGCCGCTCTGCCCGGGCTGTGAAAGGCGCGTCAAAGACGAATGGCAAGTTTGTCCCAATTGCCATACCAAACTAAAGAAAACCTGCCACAACTGCGCCAAACTGATGGAATTGCCCTGGAATATTTGCCCATATTGCGGAACGCCCGCCCCGGGTATGCGTATGGAAGCGACCAGCATGGAAGAAGCCCTGCGTAGCCTAAAGATTAGCGAAGATCCAAAAGAAGTGAAAATAGAATAAAAGAAAATGCTCGATCTAAAAAATCGAGCATTCTTATTATTTTCTGATGTTATGCAGTACTGCAAGATTCAGCTTGCAGTTTTGGGCAACATAAATGTTGCGGTACGAATAAAGCGCCTAAGGCGAGTTAATTTTATCGGTTATAGAGGATATATATGAGCGAAAGTCAAATTCAAGGATATTTTTCATTTTCAAACGCCGACCTAGAAGCGAATCGGCAGGGCAAACTTTCAGAGAAACAAACGAAACAAATCTCAGCCAACGATGATTTTGCCCAAAAATTTGTTCTGGGTTTGTTCGCTGTTTTGCTACTCATTGCAATTTTATTCGCGTATCTCGCTTACGCTAAAAATAACAATATAGCCCTGTGGATTTGGGCAGTGATCTTTCTTTTAGGCGCGGGCTGGGCATTGCGCGGCGCCAGGACGAACGTGGATCGCACTGTGCAAAAGGCGGAAGGCGAAGTGCAATTTGTGAAAGTGGAAAAACAAACCGGCGCGAGCGTCACGCCTAGCGTCAGCCGCCAAACTGTGGCGAGCTATGAAATGCGCGTGGGCGGAGAAACCTTTGCAAACGCAAACCCTGCGCTCATTGACCAGATGCAAGGCGCTGTGTACATTGTCTATTTTACAAAAGCCACCAAGCAAATTCTCTCGGTGGAATTTGTCTCTAAAGGAAAATGAAATTTGAAGATTGAAGCCCTTACGCTCCATCATATATCCATGCCGTTGGTCGCGCCTTTTGAAACCTCTTTCGGGCGCGAAACCAACCGTCAGTGCGTCATCGTTGAGATTAAATCTGAAGGGTTGATCGGATATGGCGAATGCGTCGCTTCGCGCGACCCGGGCTATAACTACGAAACGACCGGCACAAGCCTGCACATTCTCTCGGAATTTATCGCCCCGTTGATTTTAGGCAAGGATCTGAAAAACGCCGCCCACTTCCATGAAGTTGTCTCTGGCATTCGTGGACATCACCTAGCGAAAGCGGGCGTGGAGATGGCTTTATGGGATTTACAAGGCAAGGCTTCTGGAAAATCACTGCGCGAACTATTCGGCGGAAAACGCGAAAAAGTTGAGGTGGGAGTCTCGATTGGGATTCAGCCATCCGCTCAGAGCTTGGTCCGAAGCGTGAGCGAATACATTCAACAAGGCTACGCGCGCGTCAAAATCAAAATTAAACCCGGGCGGGATGTGCAAGACGCTTCCGCAGTCCGCAAGGAATTTCCAAGCCTGCACTTACAAGTGGATGCGAACTCCGCTTATTCTTTGACGGATGTGGAAATTTTGAAACCGCTGGACGAATTGAATTTACTGTTGATCGAACAACCGCTATTTGAAGACGATATTTGGGATCATCATAAATTGCAGGCGCAATTCAAAACGCCGATTTGTTTGGATGAAAGCATTGTTTCGCCGCGCCATGCGCGTTATGCAATTGAGATGCAAGCCTGCAAAATTATCAACATCAAAGCGGGCAGGTTGGGCGGCTTGAGCCAAGCCCTGCTCACGCACGATCTTTGCGCTGAAAATCAAATTCCGGTTTGGTGCGGCGGCATGTTAGAGACGGGCATTGGGCGCGCTTCCAACTTGGCTTTGGCTTCTTTGCCTAATTTTATTTTGCCCGGCGATCTTTCCGCTTCAGACCGTTATTATGCGCGCGATATCACCAACGAAAGATTTACCTTGAATTCGGATTCAACGATTGCCGTCCCCAGCGCGCCCGGGCTAGGCGTGACAATAGATCAATCCGCTTTGAAAGACTTTACGTTAAGTAAACGAACTTTTTGAGCGTAAAGCGCTCCTCAAAATTGACCATTCTCCCAGCCTAAAATTGTATTGAAATTATTGTGTTTCAATTAGACGCTCAAACCTATAATGCGTGGCGTATGAAAGCCTCACGCATTAGCATCCTGCTTAGTATTTTTTCATTGACGGCGTGTCAACCAGCTTTATGGGGCGCGCCTCCTCCGCCGCCCACGCTCGGCGTCACTAGTTCTGCGCCGCTCAACATTTCTCTCGAACATCCTTCCGCTACTGCCGCAGTTGAATCAACGCAGACCGCCACCGTCACAGCCGCGCCAACGCCGGTGATTTTAGGAGCGGCGCAAGTTTGGGCAAAAGATTCAGTTCCCGAATTACTGCGCGATCAACTGCGTCAATGGGGTTTCCAAGTTCTCGCTTCGGATGATAGCTCGGCAAATTTATATATGGATGTCGTCCAGCCGGTGCCGGGCGCATTGCACGTTTCCACATGGACGTATGCGCTCGTCGCGCCTTTCCCAACTTTGGTGGATAACGTCTCCGCGGAGGAATTGCTGAATGCCTGGCACGGCGAGGATACCGGAATCTTCACCGGCATCCCCTTGCTGATGGACGCTTCCACAAAGGCGACTTTTTCCGCGTTGTGGGGCGAACCAGCGAAAGACACCGTCAAAGTAGTGGATGGACACGCTTTGCTCGAAACGGCTTGGGATTCCATGCCGGCTTGGGGCATTATCCCTTTTGAAAAGATTGAGCCAAAGTGGAAAGTTCTGATGGTGGACGATCAATCTCCAGTTCAAAAGAAGTTTGATCCAGAGACCTATCCACTGACCGTTGATTATCGTTTGATGTGCGTGAGTACCTGCCAATTGCCCAGTTCGCCGGCGCTTGCTTTTCAGAACCGCGACCCCAAGAAATTAACCACCGTAGTGATGACCGGCGTCACCGCTATGGCGCGCGCCACAGCCCAGCGCATGGATCTGCGCGGCGTTTTATATCCGGGTCAGGTTTTGCGCGATATGTTCCTCGAAGCCGATATTTTGCATATCAATAACGAAGTGCCGTTCTATGCAGGCTGTCCCAAGCCGGACCCTTTTCAGCCGCGAGAAATCTTTTGTAGCTCTCCGCGTTATATTCAACTATTGATTGATATTGGCACAGATGTAGTCGAACTCTCCGGCGATCACTTCGCGGATTACAAAGCCGAAGGCATGTATGAAACACTGGATATTTACCATAAATACAATCTCCCGTATTATGGCGGCGGCGTGAACGAAGCCGAAGGGATGAAACCTTTGCTGATGGAAGTGAACGGCAACAAGATCATGTTCATCGGTTGCAATTACAAAACGATCTACGCCAGCGCCAGAGAAAATAACCCCGGCGCCGTGCGCTGTAATTTTGATTACATCACCGACCAAATCCGCACATACCGCGCTCTGGGCTATTTACCGATTTCCACTTTCCAATACCATGAATTCCCTTCGCCGGAAGCCAGACCCCAGCAAAAGATAGATTTCCGCACGATGTCGGATGCGGGCGCTGTGGTGGTGAGCGGCAGTCAGGCGCATGTGCCCCAAGTGATGGAATTTTATAACGATGGCTTCATTCATTATGGCTTGGGCAATTTATTCTTCGATCAAATGGATCCGGAAGGTTCGCGGATTACTCAACATGAATTTATTGATCGCCACATCTTTTATGACGGAAAATATCTCGGCGTGGAATTGATCACTGCCTATCTGGAAGATTACTCGCGCCCCAGATACATGACTCAAGTCGAACGCGATAATTTTCTCTCGCTCTATTTCGATTACAGCGGCTGGGATTTCCCGCAAGCCGGGCAGTAGTCAAAAGAAATTATAAAATTCGTTTTGCTTCAATCTCTCAATTTAATTGAGAGATTGAATTTTCTCGCGGCAAAAAAACTCGAAATTGAGTAGAATGTTTCCCTGTTTATGAAAAAAATATTTCTGTTCGTTTGCATTTTCGCCATCAGCGCTTGTTCTGCGCCCGCCACTCCCGCCCCAACTCAAATTGTTGAACCGCCAACCCCAACTATTAGCGCGCCCACGCCTACGCTTCAGCCTGCGGCGCTCTGGATTGCGCCCACAGTTCCCGCGACGCTTCGTCAAGCCGCTGAAGGCTTGGGGATTTCGCTCGCGCCGGATTCGCAATCAGCTACGCAAATTTTAGACGTGGCAGATAGCGGCTCCACGTGGGTCTATGCGCTCGTTGCGCCGTTTCCCACCGTGACGGATGACGTGACCTTCGCGGATTTACTCTCCACCTGGAAAGGCGCTCCCAGCGGACCGTTGAGCGGGCACAGTTTGCAAATGGCAGAATCCACGCTGAGGGCGTTGACTGCCATTTGGGGCGAACCCGCTTCGAGCGCGGTACGGAGCGTTCCGTCTGAACAGTTGTTAACGGATTCGTGGGCGGATATGAATCAGTGGGCTATCATCCCCTTTGAAGAGATTCAACCAAAGTGGAAAGTAATCGGCGTGGATGAACAATCGCCGATACATAAAGCCTTTGATTTAGACGCGTATAAACTAAAGGTAAATTTTGGGGTTTCCGGCGGCGAGGAGTTGAGCTTGCCCAAAGCAAATTACGACCCGTCAAAATTGACCACTGTGATTCTCACCGGCGTGACCGCGCTCGTGCGCGCCACCGCGACGACGATGGAAATGAAAGGCGTAACATACCCGGGCGAGTTGATCCGCGCTACACTGCGCGAAGCGGATATTACGCACGTCAGCAATGAAGTTTCGTTTGACCCAACCTGCCCATACCCTAACCCCAATTATCGCAATTTTATTTTATGCAGCGCTCCCAAATATATGGATTTGCTCTTGGACGTGGGGACGGATATTGTTGAATTGACCGGCGATCACTTTGCGGATCGCGGCACGCAAGCCATGTTGGATACGCTGGAACTTTATAAGCAAAATAATTTGCCGTATTATGGCGGCGGCGCAAATGAAACCGAGGCGCGTCAGCCGATTCTGATGGAAGTGAACGGCACAAAGCTTGCCTTTATGGGCTGTAACGGCAAACGTCCGGAGAAATATCCCAAAGCGAACGCCACCACGCCGGGCGCGGCAAATTGCGATTATCCGTTTTTTGAAAAACAGATTCAGGCTATCAAGGCGCAAGGTTATCTGGTCATTTTTACGTTTCAACATGAAGAATGTTATTCGTATGGGCCGTGTTGGCGGCACGAAGAAGGCTTTCGCGCTGTGGCGGATGCCGGCGCAACGGTGGTCAGCGGCAGTCAGGCGCATTTTCCGCACATCATGGAGTTTCGCGGCGACGCATTTATTCACTATGGTTTGGGAAATTTATTTTTCGATCAAATGGATTACATTCTGCCGGACGGCAAAGTGATTACTGATACCCGCCGCGAATTTATGGATCGGCATGTGTTTTACGATGGGAAATATTTGGGCGTGGAATTATTGACTTCGATGCTGGAAGATTACGCCCGCCCGCGCCCGATGACGCAGGCTGAGCGCGCCGCTTTCCTCTCCGATTATTTTTTCCACAGCGGATTCATTCCCCAGCCGCCGATAATCACTCCGCAACCCACGCTGACTCTAACTCCCATTGCCGAGCCGTAACCTTTACAGTTGGCGGCTTTGTAAGATTTGATAACTCTGAAAAGCCAACAAACCAAACAGTAATGCAGTGTACATGCTTTCTAAGAAGATGAGACCGGCGAGCGCCATTCCCGCGCCCACGAAGACTGAAACCCAGAGAGATTTACGCAACCCGTTCCATGGATCGGATTGCATGATTGCATATCTGGTGATATGACCGCCATCCAAAGGATAAACCGGCAGAAGGTTAACCAAGCCCCAAAAAATATTCACCCACAGGAAGGTCATAATTAAAGAGTTGACGATATTACTGCCGTTTGGATAGTGAGCGTATGGAAACGGCAAAATGCCGAATAAATAAGCCGCGTTTAGGTCTACCACTCCGCCAGTGAGAGCGACGACCAGTAAGATAAAAATAGCAAATAGAAAACCAGCCCCAGGTCCCGCAAAAGCGATCAACATTTGTTGATTGGGCGAAAGCGCCACGTTTGCATAACTGCTTCCCCAAGCGATACTTTCAGGAATCGTCACGCCGCCTGCGCCATGCAAAACGATCCGCGAGCTTTGTCCGTAATAACGCATGGCAAAAGCATGACCTAGCTCGTGAATTAGAATTGAAATAAAGATTGCAAAAACCCACAGTAGAATATTGATCAGGTTGTTAGATGAAGCGCCAAATAGAAACGCAATCACCCAAAAAAACGGATGAACGCGAATCGGAAAACCGAACAGATTGAAATTCAGGTCGAAACGGGTGGGTGGGGGAGCTTGGAAAAGAAGCATCGTCATATTCCTTTGACTTTCTTGCGAAGTATAACAGGGCGCGCAAAGAACACGGAGAAATCCTTCTGAAAGCTCTCTGTGGCGAAGGCTCTTTAGCCCATTCCTTTCGACGCTTCCAGCCGGGCTTGCAAGTGAACCCCAAAAAATGAATACGATATAATTAAACTTGCCCATGAATAAAGAATCCTCATATAAATACCTGTTAATTCTGCCCGCCGTTTTTTACCTATTTTTCATCGCCCGCTCAGCCTTCTTGATCAATGCCACAAGCTACTTTACGCTTGTGGATGATGCGATGATCTCCATGCGCTACGCCAAACATCTCGCGCAAGACGCTGGCTTGGTCTGGAATATCGGCGAACCGCCTATAGAAGGTTTTACCAATCTCGGCTGGGTTTTGTATTTGGCGCTTTTACATCTCATGCCTTTTGCCGCTTCCAAAATTTCATTGGCGGTCATGCTTTCTTCAGCGCTCATTTTGCTGATCAATATCGTTGTGGTTTATAAAATTACGAAACAACTGACGCCGCAATCGCAAATCGCGCCTTTGCTTTCCGCCGGCGTGGTGGCGTTTTATTTCCCATTGGTTTTTTGGTCCCTGCGCGGCATGGAAGTCGGCTTATTGACTTTGCTGATCAATCTCGCCCTGCTTTTGACCTTGAAAGAAAAAAATCAAACGCTCGTTAGTTTGATTCTCGCGCTGGCAATTCTCGTGCGGATGGATGCGGCGCTGGCTGGTTTATTGATCGCCGTTTATCTCTTGATTAAACGCAAAGCCGCCGCGCCAATTGTGACCGTCTTTTTTACGGTTGGCGTAATTCTCTGGTTTCAAAAATATTACTTTGGAGATTTTCTGCCAGTCACGTATTATCAAAAAGTCACCGGCTATACTCTCTTTGAAAGAATGCGTAAAGGCATATTGGTCTTTGTGGAATTTGCCGCCCGCGATACGCTGGCTTTATTTCTATTTATCGTCGCCAGCCTGATCTTTTACAAACAGCGCTCGCTGGAAACATTGCTCTTGCTCGGCATTTTTCTCGCCCAATGCGTTTATTCCATTTATGTTGGCGGAGATTACGCCGAGATTGAAACCAATTCCGCGAATCGCTTCATCACACAGGGGATGCCCGCCCTGTTCATTTTGTTTGGCTGGATGACCAACCGCCTCTATACGGACCTGACAACTGCTCAGCCCCAAACGGCAAATCGCAAGCCTAAAGCGAATCCTGCCATTCCGCTGGCGGTCATCGTCTTGCTGACGATCAGCGGCGAACCCTGGTTCAGCTATTCAATCAACAACGCGCCTTTGCTCAAAGCGGATATCCGCCGCGTGAAGCTGGCTTTGCACATCAAAGCAAACACCGATCCTTCAGCCGTCATCGCCGTCCATGCCGCCGGACAAATTCCCTATTACTCCGAAAGACCAACCAGAGACTTGTTAGGACTTAACGATCCTATTATCGCCAAAGGTCAAGGCGAAGGGGAGTTCTATCCCGGCCACAACAAATGGAATTATTACTACAGCATCAATCAACTCCAACCGGATGTAATTGCCGATAACTTTGAACCCCTGCGCCCTTTTATGAAAGACAACGCCGAATATATTCTTTTACCAAGCGATATTTACGTCCGCGCGGATACCCAACTCGTCAATCTCGAAGGATTAGCTCAACAGGATTATAGATAAATGAACCCGTTCCCAACCGCCTCCAAACGCCCGCATTGGATCACGCAACACGGACAAACGCGCAATGATGAGTATTACTGGATGCGCGAGCGGGCCGATCCGGAAGTGATTAAATTTTTACAAGCAGAAAACGAATATCTGGATTCTGCCCTGGCGCGCCTCAAACCTTTGCGTCAACAGCTTTTTGAAGAAATGCGGAATCGAATTCAGGAAAATGACGAGAGCGTGCCAGAAAAGAATGGGGACTATTTATATTACAAACGCTATGAATCTGGAAAGCAGTATCCGCTTTACTGCCGTAAAAGCGACAAGCCAAATGCGCCCGAAGAAATCTTATTAGATCAAAATGAACTCGCCCAAGGTTATGAATTTTGTAGCGTCAGCGCTTTCGCGGTCAGCCCGGATGGTAAGAAGTTAGCCTATTCAGTGGACTTGGAAGGCGATGAAGTTTATACGATCCATGTGCGGGATTTAGCCACAGGCGCAACGTATCCAGAATCCATTTCCGGCGTATCTGGAAGCGTCTATTTCTCGTTTGGCGTTGAATGGGCGGAAGATAGTCAAACGTTTTTTTATGTCACTTTAGACGAATACCATCGCGCTTGTAAGCTCTATCGTCATACGCTTGGCGCGCCAACTCAGGACGATGTTTTGATTTTCCATGAGACTGACGACGCTTTCTCGGTGATGGTTTCTAAAACCCGTAGCGATCAATTCATTATGACGCATCACTCCAGCGCAACTTCGCAGGAGATGCGTTTTCTTCCGGCTGATCAGCCGAAAGCCGATCTGCAAATTATCCAAAAGCGCGAACCGAAGCATGAATATTATGCAGTTCATCACGGCGCTTCATTTTTGATTCTGACCAATCACAATGCCCCAAATTTTAAGTTAGTGAAAGCGCCAATTGCCAAGCTTGGCATGGAGAATTGGCAAGAACTACTGCCTCAACGCGCTGATGTTCTACTGGAACAGATAGATGTTTTTCAGGATTTCATCGTCCTGCATGAACGCCGCGCTGGCTTGCATCAGTTGCGCCTTAGCGGCGTGGACGCGCAAACAGACGTGAAATATATTTCATTCCCAGACCCAACTTACGAAGTCTCAGTTGAAGCGAACCCTGAATTTGAAACGAAGCGTTTACGCCTAAAATATTCTTCCTTGATTACGCCGCCTTCGATTATGGATTACCATTTCGATACGGGCGAATTGGAAACGCTGAAAGAAGATAAAATCCCCGGCGGTTATGAGCGTAATCAATACGCCATTGAATATCGTCATGCGCCCGCGCCGGACGGCAAGCAGATTCCAATTTCACTGGTTTATAAAAAGGGAATTAAGTTGGATGGCAACAATCCCGCCTTGCTGTATGGCTATGGCGCGTATGGCGCTTCCAGCGAAGCGCCTTTCAATTCCAATCTGCTCAGTTTATTGAATCGCGGCTTTGTTTTTGCGATTGGGCATATCCGTGGCGGCGCGGAATTGGGGCGCGCTTGGTATGAAGACGGTAAATTGCAAAACAAGAAAAATACGTTCTTTGATTTTATTGCCTGCGCCGAATATTTGATCAAAGCGGGTTTTACTTCTAAAGAAAAGTTGGCAATTTCAGGCGGTTCGGCGGGCGGCTTGCTGGTGGGCGCTTGTATGACCATGCGCCCGGACCTGTTCAAAGCGATAATTTGCAAAGTCCCATTTTTAGATGTGGTGACCAGCATGAGCGACCCGACCATTCCATTGACGACGATGGAATATGAAGAATGGGGCAACCCGGCGGCAAATCAAACCGATTTTGATTACATGCTTTCTTATTCGCCTTATGATAATTTACGCCCCATTTCTTACCCGCACTTGCTCCTCACTACCGGCTTTAACGACCCGCGAGTCTCTTATTGGGAGCCGGCTAAATTCTTAGCGCGCCTCCGCGATCTGAAAATTGACGACCATTTAGCCCTCCTGCAAACGAACTTCAGCGCCGGTCACGCGGGCGCCAGCGGACGCTACGACCTGCTCGAAGAAAGCGCCTTAGA
>JADLCG010000063.1 GCA_020847355.1 Anaerolineales bacterium
ATCCGGAAAAATCCACGCGGCGGGCGAAAGCATTAAGCTCGATTACCGGAGCGCAGTTTAGCCGCGGCGGCGAAGGCAAATTCAAATGGGTTACAACGCTTTACCCAACTAGCGGTTATGCTCAAGATGCTAATATGAGTTTAGAAGAATATGAAGATTTTGTCTTCAATGCAGTTCATGCCAACGAAGCCGATCCGATTGCCTTTTGGAAGACCGTTGAATCCAGCCAGCAAGCCGCCGTAGATTTTATGAAGGGCAAAAGCGAAGTCGTTTTACGCGGACCGAATGTGGATTTGAAGTTATCGGTCAAAGATCGCATCTTTATGAATTCGTTTGGCACATTCAACATGCCAGACGGCGAGATTTACACGGGACCCGTTGAAGAATCATTGAATGGTTGGGTGAAATATACCTACCCGGCGAATTATGGCGGCGTGAGCGTGGAGAACGCTCAATTGACTTTCAAAGACGGCAAAGTGATCAAAGCCACTGCCGATAAAAACGAAGCCTATTTGAACAAAACTTTAGATACCGACGCAAACTCGCGCTATGTTGGCGAATTTGCGATTGGCACAAATTTTGACATTCAAAAATTTACCGGCAACATTCTTTTTGACGAAAAGATCGGCGGCTCTTTCCACATGGCGCTCGGCGCAGGCTACCCCGAAACGGGTTCAAAAAATAAAAGTTCCATTCACTGGGACATGATCTGCGATTTACGCACCGACTCGGAAATTTTGGTGGATGGCGAGTTATTTTACAAGAACGGAAAATTTGTGTTTGGGAAGTAATGGGCTGAAAGTTGCAGGTTCAAGGTTGGAAGGTTGAGTTTTCGCTCAACCTTCTTTTTATATTAGACCTCTTGCAAAAGTATTTGTAGGGCGGGTTTTTAACCCGCCATGTGCAAAATTTTATAAGAACGTCAGGCTCAAAGCCTGACCTGCAATTGACTTTCGCAAGAGATCTATTCGTCAATTAGTAAACGCCAGTTTTTGAATCCACTTTTCGGGCGTAGGCGTCAATTCCCCCGTTGATGTTGAATACGTTCTTATAGCCCTGTTGCGCCAACCATGCGGTCACTTGGCGGCTACGGCTTCCATGATGACACAAAACATAGACTGGGATTTCTCGCGCGCGAACCGTTTCAGACAGCGCATTTGGACCTTCGCTAGAAAGTCGGCTCAACGGCGTGACCTCAAGCCGGCTATCTTCAATTTTGGCATATTCCAACTCTTCGAGTTCGCGCACGTCGAGCAGAATAAACTTCTCTTCTGATTTTAGTTTTTCGCCAAGTTCGAGGACTGTAATTTCAGGAAGCATAATAGAATCTTTTCCTATGATTTTGATTTAACTGCCGGAATATAAAATTTCTCGATATATTGTTTGAGCATTCTCCGCGTTGAGAATTGCGGGATGACCGTCTTCATTGCGCTTTTCATGCGGGCAATCCAAGCCTGAGACATTTCCTTAGCATCATGGTCGTAATACATGGGAATAATCTCGTTTTCGAGTGTTTGATATAAATCTTCAGCGTCTGCCGCATCTTGAATTTCAGGCGATTCGTAGGCTTGGTCGCGCCCAATAGACCAGCCATTCTGCCCGTCATAGGCTTCGCGCCACCAGCCATCCAACACGGAAAAATTCAACGCGCCGTTGATCGCGGCTTTCATTCCAGATGTGCCGCTGGCTTCGTAGGGTCGGCGCGGGGTATTCAGCCACACATCCACGCCTTGCACGAGATAACGCGCCAAGTTCATATCATAATCTTCAATGAAGACCAGCCGTCCGCCAGTTTCCGCTTGCTTCACAGTGCGATACACTTTTTGAATCAATTGCTTGCCCGGGTCGTCCGCCGGATGGGCTTTGCCCGCAAAGATAATTTGAACCGGCAGATTGGGGCGATTGATAATTTGAATCAATCGCTCCACATCGGAAAGAACTAAACTTGCGCGTTTATAAGTCGCAAAGCGGCGGGCAAAGCCGATCGTCAGCGCGTAGGGGTTGATCAGCACGCCGGAAGAGACCACCTGCACCGGATGAAAGCCGCCATGCGTCCAGCGTTCGCGCACGCGCTCGCGTAAATAAAACGCCAACTTTCGTTTGAGATGTAAATGTAAATTCCATAATTCCGCATTGGGAATTGAATCGATCTTTTCCATTAAAGCGCGTTCGTCAAGCCGCTCATACCAATCTGCGCCGAGATATTTTTCCAGCAAGGGGTTGAAGCGCCGCGCCAGCCAATTGCGCGTGTGTACGCCATTGGTGACGTGATCAATCGGCACGTCTTTGACCGCTTGGTCTTTCCATAAAAAGCTCCACATTTCACGCGCAACTTCTCCATGCAATGCGGATACGCCGTTGCTTTTAGCGGAAAGTTTCAAAGCCAAAATCGGCATGGAATAAGTTTCGCCATGCGGCTGTTGATGCGCCGCGACTTGCACAAATTCTTCGCGCGTCAGTCCCAACTCGCCCCAATAGTTGGCGAGGTATTTATCAACCAGCCAGAGCGGGAATTCGTCATTGCCGGCTGGCACGGGCGTGTGCGTCGTGAATATATTTTGCGCGCGATTCCGTTGGGCGGCATCTGCAAAGGCGAAGCCTTCTGCCACGAGTTCGCGCGCCCGTTCGAGGGTCAGAAAAGCGGCGTGACCTTCATTCATGTGCCAAGCGGCTGGGGCGTATCCCAATGCGCGTAAAGCGCGGACTCCGCCAATCCCTAATAAAATTTCTTGCATGATGCGGCGATCCAAATCGGACCAATAAAGCCGCGCGGTCAATTGGCGGTCATACTCGCTATTGCTTGGGACGTTTGAATCCAGCAGATAAAGCGGCACGCGCCCCACGCGCACTTCCCAAATTTGCGCGCTGAGCGTGCGATCTGGAAATTTGATCTCAACCGTCACGGGCTGATTATTTTTCGTCACCAGCGCCACCGGCAAATCCTCAAAAGTCAATTGTTTGTTGAGGGCTTCTTGCCAGCCGTCTTCGCTGATGCGTTGCGAAAAATATCCTTGCGCGTACATGAAGCCGACGGCGATTAACGGCAAACCGAGATCAGACGATTCTTTGAGATGATCGCCCGCCAGCACGCCCAGCCCGCCGGAGTAAATTGGGAGCGTTTCGTGCAAGCCGTACTCCATTGAAAAATAAGCGATGGAGTCTTTGATTTCGGGAAGTTCTTTTTGCGCCCAAGTTTCTTTTTGAAAATAGGAATCGTATTTTTCAAAAACTTCGTCATACGAAGCGAGATAATCTTGATCTTTGGCGATCAGGCTCAGGCGGGCAGAATCAATTTCACGCAGTAACCGAATGGGGTTATGACCGAGTTGTTCCCATAAATCATAATCCAAACGCCCAAATAAACGCGCCGCTTCAGGATGCCACGCCCACCAGAGATTTGTCGCCAGCGCGCCTAAGCGGGCAATCCGTTTGGGCAAAGTAAATTTTTGAGGAGGGGTTGAGAGAAATTTCATAATGTTAAATCATACCGCAAAAGTTTTTTTTGTGATTGCGCGCGGCGTTCATTTTATTTTCAAACCGCGTTTTGGTTTGACGTTTCATTTTCAGGGTGATACAATCTCGCCCGTTTCTAGCGCTTGCCCCTATCGTCTAGTGGCCTAGGACGAGGCCCTCTCAAGGCCTAAACCGGGATTCGAATTCCCGTAGGGGCACA
>JADLCG010000064.1 GCA_020847355.1 Anaerolineales bacterium
GAATCAGCCGTCCCTTAAGTTCAGCGGCGAGAGTGGGGGAGGCGCTTATGTCAAAGCGCAGTTGGACGGCAGTCGCAACTTTATTGACATTTTGTCCGCCGGGTCCCGAAGCGCGGATGTATTCAAGCGTAATTTCCGAATCCAGATTTTTCATCGCCCACATTATAAAAGAGTTCGGAAGCCGCGCGGCTTCCGAACTCGAATTCACTAGAACATCAAAGCGTTAACTTTATCTATCATTGCGCGCTCGGGTCGCAAATCCGCTTCGGCGAGGCGGTTGAGCGGCGTATCCACCAGATCGTAGATGTCGGTGAGCGTCGGCTTGTTTTCGTTGATATAGAGCAAGCCAGTGACCAACCAGTTATTTTGTTGGGCTTCTTCCATTACGCGCAAAGCCTCAAAGCGATTGGTCGGATCGTAACTCTTGTCTACATTTTTCAAGACGATGGTCGAACCGTCATGCAGAGCCACTTCCCGAATTTCGCCTTCCGCCATTTCGCGCTCTAAAATAATTTCGTTGCGCGGAGCGACGTAGGAAATTTCATGCAAGGGCTGTTCATTACTTTTACCCCAAGCGTAGGAGTGATACGAAGTGGCTTGATCGTTGAAAGTTACGCACGGGCTGATAATATCCAACACGGCAATGCCGTTATGCGCCAGCGCGCTTTTGAGCAGTTCTTTCACTTGCTTGGCATTTCCGGCAAACGAACGCGCGATGAACGTCGCGTTCGAGGCGATTGCCTCCAAACAAATATCAACCGGCAGGTATGGGTTTTCGCCTTGCTTCTTCAATTGCAAACCTTTTTCAGCGGTGGCGGAGAACTGACCTTTGGTCAAGCCATACACGCCGTTATTTTCAATAATATAAAGCATGTTGACGTTGCGGCGGACGACGTGCTTGAATTGTCCCATACCAATGCTCGCCGAGTCGCCGTCGCCAGAAATGCCAATGCCTTTCATGTGCGCGTCTCCGAACAAAGCGCCGGTTGCAATGGAAGGCATTCTTCCGTGCAAGCTATTGAAACCAAAACTGCGATTCAAAAAATAAGTGGGCGATTTAGAAGAACAACCAATTCCGCTGAACTTGACGACATCTTCCGGCACAACGTGCATTTCATACAACGCGGCGACGATTTGGTTGGAAATTGAGTTATGTCCGCAACCTTGGCAGAGCGTGGTCGGCGCGCCTCGATAATCATTTTTAGACAGACCGGCGAGATTGACATTTGCGCCAGCCATAGGGAGAGTTTCAGTCATTATATTTGCTCCTTTCGATTAATTACTTCCGCTTGGCTTTCGCCGCGGGCTTAGACTTGACGACGGTTTTCTTGGCAGGCTTCTTTGCCGCCGCTTTCTTGACCTTTGAGCCTGTTCCGGCTTTCTGAATCTTTTTCGGCGCCGAATAATTTGCCAAAAGCCCTTCGCGCACCCATTTTGCAGATGCGGGTAAGCCGTCATGGTGCGCTACGGATTTGAAACGCGCGGCATACTGCGGATATTCCGTCAACAGAATCTGACGCATTTGCGCGTCGCGATTCATTTCAACCACAAAAATTTGATCGTAACTTTCAATGAACTTGGTCACTTCATCCGTAAAGGGCAAGCCGCGCACGCGCATAAAATCGAATTTCATGCCGTGCTCTTTTTCAATTTGATGCCGCGCCTCAAGAATTGCATTTTCTGTCGAGCCGTAAGCTAAAATTCCGGCGGTTGCGCCTTTTGCGGAATGAACCACCGGCTTGGGCATGTATTGCTTGGCGTTGTAGTATTTTTCTTTCAAACGTTCCATATTCTTGATATAAGCGTTTGAATCTTCAGTGTACTTGGCGTATTCATCGTGACCTGTGCCGCGCGTGAAGTACGAGCTGAGCGGATGTTTATTCCCCGGAACTGTGCGATACGGGATCGCATCGCCGTCCTTGTCAAGATAACGTCCCCAATTGCCTTTAATTTCTTCCAAATCTTTTTCCCAAAGCACTTTACCGCGATCCATGGGCGTGTTTGGATATTCAAACGGCTTGCTCATCCATTGATTCATGCCCATATCTAAATCGCTCAGCACAAAGATTGGGGTTTGCACGCGCTCGGCGAGATCAAACGCTTGCCAGCCAAAATCAAAGCATTCGGAAACGTCGCCGGGCAATAGAATCACCGAATGCGAATCGCCGTGACCAATGAAATGCGTGAAGGTCAAATCGCCTTGCGATGTGCGCGTAGGCATTCCGGTGCTTGGACCTACTCTTTGCACATCCCAAATCACCACTGGTATTTCGGCATAATACGCCAAACCGGCGAATTCCGTCATCAAAGACAGTCCAGGTCCAGAGGTGGAAGTCATGGCGCGTAAGCCTGCCCAGCCTGCTCCAATGCTCATGCCTAAAGCCGCGAGTTCATCCTCCGCTTGTACAATGGCGTAGGTCTTCTTGCCGTCTTCGCGTTTGCGTAAGAGCGGCAAATATTCAACCAGCCCTTCCGCTAGGGAAGAGGCGGGCGTAATGGGATACCAACCGGCAAATTGCACGCCGCCAAAAATCGAGCCGAGCGCGGCGGCGGTATTTCCATCCGCCATAATGAGGTTATCCGTTTTATTCATGCGTTCAAGATAAAAAGGGTCTTTCTTTTCTAAATTAGTTTTTGCATATTCCACCCCGGCTTTGACCGCGTTGAAGTTCATGTCAATTGGCTTTTGTTTCCCTTTGAAGTGAAAGGTTAACGCGGCGAGAATAGCTTCTAAGTCAATGCCAATCATCTGCGCCAAAGCGCCCACGTAAACCATATTCCCAACCAACTCGCGGAAATCGTTGGGGATGCTTTGATCGCTACGAATGATGCTCTTGATCGGCATGGGGTAAAGCGCAACATCAGTGCGATTGATCGGCAGTTTGATATCGTCCGCGTAGAAAAAAGCCCCGCCCGAAGCAACCGAAGCGAGGTCTCTGCTGAACGAATCCGGGTTGAGCGTCACGACAATATCATTCGTATCGTGCCGCGCAATGAAACCGTCTTTATTGGCGCGAATGGTGTACCAAGTCGGCAAGCCTTGAATGTTGGAAGGAAAGAGGTTTTTGCCAGAAACCGGAATGCCCATTTTGAAAATGGAGCGCAGGATGGTGTTGTTGGCGGTAGAACTTCCCGAACCGTTCTTCGTGCCGACAATGATCGAAAAATCGTTGACTATTTTATTCATGAAACTCCTCACGGGTTTGAAATTATGCTGGACGATGAAATAAAAGGTCGGTATGCCGCACTAGCGCCTCATGCCCGACCTCGAAATTCTGATTGCAAATTGATTCAACCATCGTTTGATGGTATTTCCAAACTTCCTGTAAATATTCATATCCTCCGGCGAAGACGTTAAGCCCAACCCCTTCATATGCCTCCCAATAAGCCTCCAAAACTCCAGTGACAAAGGGATTGTTGATGCGGCTGAAAATTGTGAGATGGAGTTTGCGGTGTTCTTCGTGAGGGACTTGTACCGGCGCGCGTTTAATTTTCTCCCAAGCGCGGGCGACGATCTGCGTCAATTCTTGCTTATCTTCGGCGGTCAACTTTTCAACGGCTTCATACCAATAAGCCGCTTCAAGGCGATTGCGCATCTCTGAAAATTTTCTAAAATGCTCATTATCTAAAGCCAGCGCGTACCCTAAACTTTGATGGATGGCGGGCGTGAATGAATATGCCAATCTGCGCACGCCGCGTCCGGGCTTGACTTCCACAAACCCCAACGCGCGCGCCACTTCTAACTGCTCACGAAGCGAAGCTAAGCTGATGTTTAACTCATGGCTTAGCTCATGCAAGGAAGGGAATTCGCTCTCGGCTTCGGAATGAGCGGCTA
>JADLCG010000065.1 GCA_020847355.1 Anaerolineales bacterium
CCTTTGGCGGAATTTGTTTCTCCGTCTTCTTCATCTTTTTATTTTTTGGCTTATTGCGGCTAGTCTTCTTCGGCGCTTGCCGTTTTGGATGGAAGCGCCATCACGGACCTTGGCGTGAAAATTGGGATGATGGCGTTCCGCCGATGTTTGATGAATGGCATAAAAAAGCACATGCAGATTCGGCTGGTGGCGAGAAAATCAAATAATCAGAAGAGAGGGTCAAAGGAATTAGAGGGGAATCGCCTCAACCTCTAATTCCTAATTCCTAAGCTTTCCTTTATACTTTATACCAATGAATCAACTCATCCTCGTCGTAGACGACGAACCTAAAATTGTGCGCTTGGCGCGCGATTATTTAGAAAAAAATAATTTTCGCGTCGTCACCGCGGGCGATGGACAATCTGCGCTCGCTACTGCGCGCAGAGAAAAGCCAGACCTCATCATCCTAGACTTAATGATCCCAGTCATTGACGGGCGTGAAGTGTGCAAAATTCTACGCAAAGAAAGCGACGTACCCATCATCATGCTCACGGCCCTGGCTGAAGAGATTGATCAAGTGACCGGTCTCGAAATCGGCGCGGATGATTACATCACCAAACCTTTTTCGCCGCGCGCTTTGATCGCCAGAGTCCGCGCTTTGCTTCGCAGAGTGACTGGCGCGATAAAGTTGCCCAATGTCATTCGCGTTGGTCGTCTTGAGATTGACGCGGAGAGATATTCCGTCGCTTATCAAGGCAACCCGATCAAACTCACGCCGAATGAATTTAGATTGTTGCAATTGCTTGCAAGTCATGCCGGCAACATCTTGACTCGCGAACAGATTTTAGAAAACTTGCATGGCGTTTCTAATAGCTTTGACCGCAGTATTGATTCGCACATCAAAAACTTGAGAAAGAAATTGGAACAAGCCTCCAACCAAATGCTGATTGAAACAGTCTATGGAATTGGCTATCGTTTCGCGGAAAAGTAATTAACAGTATTTTTATGCCCGATCCTCAATCTCCTCCAGGCTTTCGCGCTAGGCGCGGTAGGCGCAGATTTTTCCCATTCGCGCCGCTCTTTTTTTTCAGCGCCATCTTTTTTATCGGCGGTACTGCCGCGTTATTTTATTTATTGTTTTCAAAATATGCGGGCGTTCGGAATATTTGGCTTTTGGTTTGCGGCGCGCCTGCAATTGCTTTCATTATCATCGCCGTCACAATTTTCAATTTGTACATGCGCTTTGGCAAGCCGCTAGAGAATCTTTTTAGCGCCATCAATGCGGTCTCAGAGGGAGATTTATCCGCGCGGGCGTCTGAAACCAAGTCGGATATGTTTAGCGAATTGATCGCCCGCTTCAACAAAATGATTGACGAACTGGAACGCGCCGATAAACAACGCCGCAACCTCACGGCGGATATCGCTCACGAGTTACGCACGCCGTTGCATATTATTCAGGGAAATTTGGAAGGCATTGTGGATGGCGTTTATCAGCCGACTCACGAACACATCAACAATACATTGGATGAGACTAAACTATTGACGCGCCTGATCAATGACTTGCAGACTTTGTCGCTCGCCGAGTCTCAGCAATTGCCGCTTCATCCTACCCGCTTCCTGGTCGTTGACCTGCTACATGACCTCGCTTCGAGTTTTTCTTCTCAAGCCTCAACTCTCGGCATTGACTTGAAAACAAATATCAAAGATTCGACTTTAGAATTCAATGCGGATTATGACCGACTCAATCAAGCGCTATCTAATTTAATTTCAAACGCTCTGCGGCATACCCCTCAAGGCGGGACAATCTCAATTGCCGCCGAATTATCAATTGCCAATCACATTTTACAAATTACGATTACAGATACCGGCTCAGGCATTCCCGCTGAAGATTTACCCTTCATCTTTGATAGATTCTGGCGCGGGGATAAATCGCGCACAGGCAGAGTTAATAGCGGCTTAGGTCTTGCGATTACCAAGCAACTCGTCGAAGCGCATGGCGGGAAAATAAAAGCTGAAAGCGAACTTGGCGTAGGCACAACCTTTACTATCGAGTTGCCTAGCGCCAACGAAAAATTCTTATAAAGTGACTGTCGCTTTATTTAACTGCCTTGTCCGTAATCTCCAAAGCCCTATCTAAAATATCCATCCCCTCTTTCAACTCTTCTTCGGTAATAATCAATGGCGGGATAATTAAGATAGTATGCCAATGGGTATATAAAAATAAACCATGATCGGCGCAATATTTTTTTAGCGCGTTCATTTCAGGCGAAGATGAATTCCACGGAGCCATTGGTTCTTTGGTCTCTCTATTTTTGACTACTTCGATAATGCCAAATAAACCGATGTTGCGGACTTCGCCAATCGAAGGATGCGCCTCGCCTAAATCGGTCAACATTCTTCGCAAAACATTTCCCATTTTAGAAGCATGTTCAACAATTTTTTCTTCTTTCATTACTTCGATATTAGCAATCGCCGCCGCCAATGAAATGGGATGGGAGGTGTAAGTGAGACCGCTTTCAAAAGCATGTTCGTCAAACGCAGAGGCGATCTCTGGTTTCAGGGCAACTGCTCCAAGCGGCGCGTACGCGGAGGTTAATCCCTTTGCCATGGTGAGCATGTCTGGAATCACGTTCCAATGTTCGATGGCGAACATCTTGCCCGTGCGCCCAAAGCCGCTCATCACTTCGTCGCAAATCATCAAGATATTGTATTTGTCACATAACTGACGAACGCCCTGCATGTATCCGCTGGGGGGGATGATAATACCGTTCGTGCCGGTAACAGTTTCGATTAAGATAGCGGCGATGGAGTCGGGTCCTTCATACAAGATAATTTCTTCAAGATGATTCAAATAGTCGCGCGTAAAATCTTCTTCTGAAATATTTGGATTCGTACGATGAAACGTGGAACGATAACGATACGGATCAAGAAAATGCACTACGCCCGACATAAGATTTGGCTCCCATGCCACGCGGCGCGGATCGCCCGTCGCCGCCATTGCCCCGGCGGAAGCGCCATGATACGAACGATAACGGGTTAAGATTTTGTGCTTCTTGGTATAACCGCGCGCAAGTTTGATCGCGTTTTCGTTGGCATCGGCGCCGCCAAGCGTAAATAAAACTTTGCTCAGGGCTTTATTTGGCGTAATTTCTGCAACCGCTTTGCTCGCCAACGCGCGGACTTTCGTCGTCATCCCCGGCGCGGCATAAGGTAATTCTGCCGCTTGCTCTTGCATAGCTTTGATGACTTTCTCATTTCCATGACCGATATTGACGCACATCGTCATTGAATTGAAGTCTAGATATTTTTTATCGTCTATATCCCAAAAATAAACGCCTTTGGCTTTTTTGACTGCAATTGGGTTTACCTTGGCTTGCGCAGACCAGGTCCAAAAAACGTGTTCTTTGGAGAGCGGGAGAATTTCGTCATCAGGGAGATTGAACATGGGAGTCCTCTATAAATGGTAATTTTATAAATAGTTCACAAATTATAATCGGATGCGATTATGGATAGATTCCCTTACAAGCGTATCGTCGTGATTGGCACAACTTCCAGCGGAAAATCCACGTTGGCAGGGGAACTTGCCAGAAAATTCAATTTGCGCTTTGTGGAATTAGACGCTTTGTATTGGAGACCGAATTGGAAGCCGACCCCGCCGCTTGAATTTCGGGAAAAGGTTCTAGAAGCTATTGAGGGTGGCGCTTGGATTGTTGCGGGAAATTACAGCAGTGTGCGCGATTTGATTTGGAATAAAGCCGAATGCGTGATTTGGCTGGATTATCCATTTAGAATCGTCTTTTGGAGATTGATCAAACGGACAATTCACAGATCGGTGACGCAAGAGCTTTTATGGGGCACAAATACGGAAAGCTTCTGGAAACATCTCAAATTGTGGTCTGAAGATTCTTTGATTCATTGGTTATTCAAAACCTATTGGCGTAGAAAAAGAGAAACGCCGCTTTTGTTGAGGCAATATCTGCACTTAAAGGCGTTTCATTTCAAACATCCAAAAGAAGCGCAGGCGTGGGTTAGCGATCTTGTTTTCTGAACCATCCAGTTACTTGTGTTAACCCAATGAGAGTGACTGCCACAAGAAATACGCCCCATTCAAAGGTGAATTGCACTTGCGTATATAAAGCCAGCGAAACCAATAGCAAACCCGCTAAGGTTAATAAACTTAATCGTGCGAGATGCCGGCGTTCTAAGCCGTATGAATCTTCATCTTTGGCGGAGAGGCGTAAGCGGCGGCGAAAATCCGTTAAATCCCAAGCGCAGAGCGCGAAGAGCGAACCCGCCAACAGCCAGCTAAATTCAAAGCCGAGAACCAGCCCAAATGCCGAGCATAAAACAGACGCCAGCAAAGCTACGGATGAGAACCAGCGCCATTCCTGCCAAATGGAAATGAGCCAAACTGCGCCGATGAATAAAATCCAGCCGGCGCTTGTTTCCCAGCCTGCCTGAGCATAGCCCCAAGCCAGCGAACCGGCGCTCAGAATTACGCTAATGAATAAAGCTATATCCGTCATGTCTGGCTCCGATAGGCAAACCCTTGCGGACGACTGCGCTTCAAAAGCGGACCGACAGCCTGATCAAACTTCTGCGACACATCCCACTCGATGACTTGTACGCCCGCCCGTTCAAGCCGCTTGATCAATAAATCTCTTTCCAAGCGGATGATGCGCGCGGCGAGTTGAATTTCCGGCGAATTTGGTAAATAGCCGAGTTCAAATTGAATTGGATTTGGGCTGAGCGTCAGAATTTGATAGCCTTTGGCGCGCAATTGTATGATTGCATCTAAGTCGCTGTGCGCGAGCGGGCTGACTAAAATAATTTGCGATTGCGGCGGAAACATGCGCGAGGAAAGATGCTCTAAACCGGCGAAGACGGAACTGCTTCCGGTTGCGGCTTTGGCTAACCCGCGCATAATTTTTTCGCGTTGAATTTTTCCGTAGCCGGGCAAAGTCCAGCTGAGATAACTGCCATACACCAACAAGCCGACGCGGTTGCCCTGCGCGAGTAGAACGTCTGAAAGCGCGGCGGCGGCGGTGACTGAATGCTCGAAGATGGAATGTTTGCCTTGAAATAGATTGGTCAAATCGCGCGCGTCTAAAACTACGCCCACGTCTGCAACGCGATCCTGCTGAAATTCATTGGCGTAGAGCGCTTCCGCGTGGCGGGCGCTGGCGCGCCAATTGACTGCGCGCGGCGAATCGCCGGGTTGATATTCGCGCACGCCGAAGAACTCCGTGCCGGAGCCGCCCGCGCGCGCCGCAATCTGACCGGCGTACACGCGCGTTTTACGCGGATGGATCGCCGCTGTTTTAAGACGGCGTAAATCTGGAAAGATAAATAATTGCGCGGGCGCGGAGAAACTCGCTGAGCGGCGCATGAGACCGAATGGATCGCGCGCTTCGGCGGAGATGGCGTCAAAGTTGTATGTGCCGCGCGGGGCGAAAAGCGTATAACTCCAAGCGTAGGAACTGTTTTTCGGAAGCCGAATCAGGCGGCGGGTCGAGTTGGGGCGCGCGGTTATTTTTTCCGCAAGTTGATCTTCAAGATACAGTTCTTCAAGCGCGTCTCCATGATTTTGAATTATGAGCGTCATGGTCACTTCTGCATCCGGCGCGGCTCTTTCGTGCGAGAGTTTTCTTTCGATAGAAATGTTGAGCGTTTGCGGCGCGCTATAAAAACCATAAAAAAGATAGAGCGCGAAGGGCAGCGCCAGCGCGATGAATTCGCCGCGCAGGGCAATTAGCCCGCCGAGCAACAATCCATAAATCAGCGTGGAGAGTAAAAGCGAGCGGCGCAAATTATTTGATCACCGGCACGGGAGTTTGCGCCAAAATATCGCGGATGACGTCGCCGCCAATTTGTTGCGACATCCAATATTCGGGTTGCAATAAAATGCGATGGCTGAGAACGGGAACGGCGAAGCGCTTGATATCGTCGGGCAGGACGTACTCTCTGCCGGAGATCGCGGCTTGGGCGCGCGCCATTTTGAGGAAGGCTAACGAGCCGCGCGGGCTGGCGCCGACCGCTACGCGCCGATCTATGCGCGTGGCGTGCACCAACGCGGAAATATAACCTTCCAAATCCGAATCGACATGCACTTCTTCCAGCGCGGCGCGCATTTCTAAAAAGCGCTCGGCTTGGGCAATTACTTGAACTTGCGTTTCTTCCTGCTTGCGCTGACGGCGGCGGCTCAGGATTTCTTTTTCTTCTTCGGCATTGGGATAGCCGACTGTGAGTTTGATCATAAAACGATCGAGTTGCGCTTCGGGGAGCGGAAATGTGCCTTCGTATTCAATCGGGTTTTGCGTCGCCAAAACGATGAATGGATCGGGCAATTGCAGGCTTTCGCCTTCCAGAGTCACTTGCGCTTCTTGCATGGCTTCCAATAAAGCGGATTGCGTTTTCGGCGAGGCGCGGTTGATTTCGTCCGCCAGCAAAATGTTTGTGAAGACGGGTCCGTGACGCAATTCAAAATTATTTTTTTCGCGGTTGAAGATATATCCGCCGGTGATATCGCCGGGCAGTAGGTCTGGCGTGAATTGGATGCGCTTAAATTCCAAGCCCAGCGCTGAGGCGAAACTTTTAGCGATCAGCGTTTTGCCCAACCCGGGAAAATCCTCCAACAGGACATGCCCGCCGGCGAGCGTTGCGGCGAGGATGTTTTCCAGCAGAGCATGTTTGCCAACTACGGCGCGTTCCACTTCGGCGATCACGGCTTGGCTGATTTTTGAAACTTCAGCGATTTCCATTTTTATTGCTCTCCATTTCAACTTCAAGATATTCGAGGGCTTTTTGCGGCTCGAGGCTTAAGGGCGAAGGCGTATTTTTTGTCCACACTTTTTGCGGATAATCGGCAAATGAGCCGCTGATGCCGGATTGCAAATAAGCTTGCACATCCGCTGGCGGATTCCAATCTCTGCCTGCCAGCCGCGAAAATTTTTGCGCGATCTGTTTGCCTTCGCGCTGATCGAGCAATTCTCTGGCGATGTTGCCCAAGCGATTGGCGATCATCCATTTGTAATAATTGCCGCGTTGACTTTTGCGAATCAACCCCGCCAGCGCCTCCAGCGGACTTTCAACTTTTGCCGCTTTCATGGGCTTTACCTTCCCGATTGGGATTTCCAATAATAGCCCGTGGATGCCCGCAAAGCCCAGCGCCGCGATCAGCAAAATCCAGACGACGGCTTGCGGAAGCAAATGATAATAGAGTTTGATCAGCCACCATAAATAGGCAAGCGGCACGATCACGCTCGCATAAATGAATTGCCTTGAAGCGAAAGCGATCAGCAAGCCCACAATGCCCGCGCCGATCAGCATGATTGATTTACGCTTGGTCATGCGTTTGCTTCTCCGCAGTAATGTAGAATGGCGCTGAGACATTCAGTCGCTTGCTCGATTTCCGTTGAACTTGCGGATTTTTTTCCATAGCGGACCGCTTCAAAAAGTAGAGTCAAAGTTTGGACGGAACCGCGCGGCAAGCCTGCGCGGGCTAACTGCGCCGAAAATTCAGATGGGGTCGTGGCGTGCCGACGTTGTAACCCTTGTTTGCGCGCGGCGATTTCATTCATCCGCTCGTAACATTCGACGATTGTATTCTCATAATTTTTGCCAGCTTTGAGATTTTCCAAAGAATTGCGCGCAATGCTGGCAAAATCATCCAGCGCATGATCCGCTTCAGGGATGCGCGTTTTGCTTCGATAAATTTGCCAAACGATGAGACCAACTAAAAATAAAACGCCCAGTCCAATGGCAAAGGATAGCCAGTTTTGCTCTTGCGGCGGCGTGAAAACTGGCGCGGGCAGATCCTGCTGTGGCGCGAGGAGCGAAGCAATCTCCGGCACGGCGAGGTCTAAATGACTGGCGATGCCTGTAAACCATTGCGCCTGCGTTTTGACTAAATACGCCACAACCAGCCCGTAAAGCATGGATTGAAAGAAAACGCGCAGAACTTTTTTGCGCGCCTCCGGCTCTAAAAGCACGAAGATTGAAGCGAAGATGGCGAAGAGGATGACGCCAACGATGATTTTTTCCGAAAGTGGCGCATTTTGAACGGAGCTTAGAAAAGCTTGCGTCCCTGCCTGAGAGGTTTTCTCCGCATCAGAACCTCCGCCGCCAATTGGCTGAGAAGGCTGGAAATTCAGCTTAGGCAATGCGTTGGTTAGGAGAATCAGCGCGAGCAGAGTCAGCGTTGAAAAGATCAGGAGCGCGCTTCTGTGCTGGGAGAGCTTTTGCATGGCGCAGGAATTTTACCATTCGCCGAAAACGCGCATGATAAAATCGAACGGAATTATTATGCGCCTATGAACGTAAAGGAATCTGAATGTAATGGAGAACTCCATCCTAAAGCGCTGGAAGGGCTGTGGCTGTTCAATCAGCGTAAGTTCTTTGAAGCGCATGAAGAACTGGAAACTGCCTGGCGCGAAGAGACTGGCGAAATCAGAAATTTGTATCGCGGTATTTTGCAAGTAGCGGTAACTTATTTGCACATTACGCGCCGAAATTATGATGGCGCGATTAAGGTCTATGGGCGGAGTCAAAAGTGGCTAAAAGATTGGGCAGAAATTTGCCGAGGGATTCAAGTGGAGCGGCTTAGAGTGGATGCAAAATTAGCCCTGCAAGAACTCGAACGGTTGGGCAAGGAGAACATCGCTCAATTTGACGTGGCGTTTTTCAAACCGATTCAATGGAGCGAAAGCCGAATCTGGATTTGCGATAAATGCGGCAATGAAATGTACGCGAAGAATTGCAAAATCAGTTGTCCGAATTGCGGAAATCGGTTTGATTGCTCGGATTTGAATATCTATTTCGATTAATTGAGTTTGGGAAGATATTCCCGTTGCAAACTTTTGAGATGATGATCCACATGCCCGACCATGACATGAATCAAAGCCCGCACGCTGATTGGATTTCCGCTGGCAATTCCGCGATAATTCAGCGCCGCGTCAGTTAGGTAATTAATGGCAAGCAAATTTGCTCGGCGCGTAAATTCAAATTCTGCGAGCAGATCAGCGAGAGTGTAAGCGTTGAAATTCGCTTCGCGCACGTAATCGTCCTGATCAAAGCCGGGGAGTGGATTCTGTTCACGGCGCGAGAAGCAGGTCAAACGGTAGGCAAAGACGCGCTCTGTGTCAATGATATGACCGAGGACTTGTTTAATCGTCCATTCTGC
>JADLCG010000066.1 GCA_020847355.1 Anaerolineales bacterium
GACCCGCTAAATGGTCGTAAAGATGCGCGAGCGTTTTGACAGGATACACGTCCAGATCGGGAATCAAAGCCGCTTCGCCCGCATCTGCTTCGGCGACGAAGATGCGCTTAAATCCATTGGCGCGCGCCGTGGCCGCCATTGGTAAAACGCCGCGCGTGTGACGCACAACCCCATCCAGCGAAAGCTCGCCAATGAACATGGCGCTTTCAGTTGAATCTTGCGGGAGATGACCGGCGAGGATGATTACGCCAAGCGCAATCGGCAAATCATACGCGGGACCTTCTTTGCGAATGGCGGCGGGGGATAAATTGACAACGATGCGATGACGGGGGAAATGCAAGCCTGCATTTTTGACGGCGGTTTGCACGCGCTCGCGGCTCTCTTGCACGGCGGCGTCCGGTAAACCAACAATAGTTACGCCGGGCAAACCGTTGGTGTAATCTACTTCCACTTCAACGATAACGCCTTCAAGTCCTACTACCGCGCAGGAATGAACTTTGGAGAGCATAAAAGGATTTTATCAGAATTAAAAATTAAAAGCCCCCACAGATTTTTATTTCTGCGGGGGCTATGAGTTTTCTAAATTTCTTAATCTAACAAGTTGGCGGGGATGTTGCCGCCGTTTTCGGCGATTTTCTTGAGGACTTCTTTGTGAAGCCAAACGTTCATCTTGGAGTAATCGCCGCCGATTAAATCAGCCGGGCAACCAAGTTCTTTGGCGAGTTCGATGCGCGCATCTTTGCTCGAATCAATGCCGAGGACTTTGAGCATATCCACAATCGAGGCTTTCCAATCCAAGCCGGAGCCAGCCGCCAATTTTTCGAGCTTGGCAACTACGTCCACTTCGGAAACTGCTTTCACCGCGGGGGCGGCTTCGCGATCTTTCAAAGACATCGCGCCTTCGCGTTGATCTGGCTTGATTGGGGAGCTTGCGCCGCTGGCAATAGGAGTTTTGGCGGCAGGGATTTCGCTTTTTTGTTCGGCGGTGGCGGCTGAAGTCGTAGCTGGCTTATCGCCTTTGTCTTTCTTTATTCCAAGTTTTTCGAGAATATTGCTAAAGAAACCCATGATCGTAAATCCTTTCGTGTCTATAAAAAATGATAAAACATGAACGCCGTTGCGTTCAATAAACTCATTATAACTGGCAATTGCGGCTGAATATTTTTTCTATTGAATTGTTAACAAATTGCAACGTGGTTCTCAAATCATAAAATATAATCGGGGTATGGAAAAAACAAAAATCAATCTATGGACGCGCGATTCTTCTATATTGTTGGGCGGCTTTTTGCTGACCGTCTTTCTGATCGTGTACATCTGGTGGCCGCTCGCCGAGGAATATCTCAAATATGTGGATTGGAACGGCGCGTGGTGGCTGTATCTGGATTGGCTTCTGTTGGGCATTTTCGCTTTTATGTCGGTGACGATCATCTCGCGCGCGAACCTCAAAACGGATGGGCTGATTATCTTCGTGGGCGTGTGCGGCGGGCTGGCGATTGAAAGTTGGGGCACGCAAACCAACCTTTGGCATTATTACACAGCCGAAAGACCGCCATTGTGGATCATCCCCGCCTGGCCCATCGCTTCATTATCCATTGATCGCATTACGCGAGCGCTCAATTGGACGATTGATCAAATTACCGCTCGTTTTAAATTCAGCCTTCAGTCTTCTGCCTTCAGCCTTCCTTATTGGATTATTTTCGCTTCTTTCTTAACCTTGATGCTGGTCTTTGTTTCCCCAACATTCGACAAATCCTATACATGGCTGGCGACTGCATTGTGCATTTTATTGATCCTCACGCCAACCGATCGGCGCTTTGCGGTGTTGACCTTCGTCGCCGGTTCCGGGCTGGGATATTATTTGGAGTTGTGGGGCACCACCCGCGAATGCTGGACGTATTACACCAATCAAACGCCGCCGTTGTTCGCCGTCCTCGCGCATGGCATGGCGGCGGTGGCATTTTGGCGCGCGGGGCTGATGGTGAAGTTGATGAGGGAGAAACTGTTCAGTCAGCCGAAGGCGAAAGGCAATTTTCAGTAATCAGTAGACCTCTTGCGAAAGTCAATTGTAGGTCAGGCTATGTACTCAGATATGAGTATTTAGCCTGACGCCCTCTTGAAATTTGACACATGGCGGGTTAAAAACCCGCCCTACAAATACTTATGCAAGAGATCCAATAAATCCGTGAGATGAAATTCTCGCGGATTTTTATTTGGGGCAAACGAATGTCTCAGAAAAGAGAAGCAGGTATCCGTTAAGTGAGAAGCGCGCTCATAATCCTCTTGACAGGCGGGTGAATCGGCATACAATATGACTATCTGGTCACATGACCATGAGGTCATATTTTATGCCTAAGCAAACCTTTCATAACCTGCCCGTCAAAAAACGCCAAAAGATTGTCAACGCCGCCATCCATGAGTTTGCCGAGTACGGCTTTGAATCCGCGTCCATCAATCGGATCGTCGTCAAGAGCGAAATCTCAAAGGGCAGTTTTTATCAATATTTTGAAGACAAAATGGACGTCTTCCATCATTTACTGGAGCTAATCGCGCATGAAAAGGCGGAATTTTTCAAGGATAAACACCCGCCGGATATGGGGCAAGGCGTGTTTGAATACTTTCGCTGGCTGGTGAAGACGGGTATGGAATTTAATTCTTCCAGCCCGAGCCTTGTGCGGGCGATTACCCGCGTTTTGTTTGTAGAAGGGCTGTATTACGGAAAATTGTTTGAAGAATATCAGCAGAAAGCTAATGCGGCGATTACTATGATGATCAAGCAAGCTATGAAGCTCGGCGAAGTGGACCCCAGCATTGACGTTGAAATGGCGGTTATGGTTATGGAAACTTGGACGAACGCCATTACTAACTATATTTTGCATGAAGGCCTGAAGCAAAAAGATATTATGAAGTGGATTAAATCCGCAAAGACGCAAGAGAAGCTGGATAAATTTTTATACGTCATGGAATACGGCTTGCGGAAGACCGAATCCAGATTTGAAAAGCGCTTTTAGAGAAAGGATTTTTTATGCTTTTATATTTGCGCCTGGCTTGGCGTAACATTTGGCGGCATCGTCGCCGCACGGTAATTATCGTCTTGGCGATGGGGCTTTCGCTTGCCTTTATGCTGTTCTACGATGGTTTGCTCGACGGCTTCAATCAAGCGATTGCCGGAAATGCGGTGCGCGTGCTGGGCGGGAATGTGCAGGTTCATGCCGCAGGTTATCGTGAAAAAGTGGATAGCTCTCCGCTTCTGCCGCTAACGGACGACTCGGCCGTGATTCAAGCGGCATTGGCCCAGCCGAATGTGAATGCGGCGGCGCGCCGCATTCAAACCGGTGGGTTGATCAGCAACCGCGAAGGCTCGTTTGCGCTGAAGATTATCGGCATTGAACCTGCGGCGGAAGCGCCGGTTAGCTTAATTGCGGAACATATTGTAGATGGAAGATACCTTCAAGCGGCGGATGCAGATTCGATTCTGATTGGTAAAGGCTTGGCGGACGCTTTATCCATAAAAATTGGCGATCGCGTCGCCATGGTTGGGAGCGATGTGCATAAACAGAATCGCCAACGCACAATGACGGTGATTGGCATTTATGATCTGGGCATTCCTAGTTTAGAAAAAGGGACGGCGTATATCTCTTTAGCGGAAGCGCAAACTTTGTTCGGTTTACAAGATCAGGCTACCGAAGTGCAGATCACCTTGAAACAAGTGGGCGGCGAAGCGGCGCTGGTGAAGGCGCTCACTCCGCTTTTGCCGAATACTGAAGTGGAATCCTGGGAGAAAAATTATCCTGAATTAGGCAATGCGGTTAATCGTAAAAATGTAGTGATGGATATTTTCAGTATCATCATCGTCGCCATTGCCGGGATTGGGATTTTGAATCTCTTATTGATGGCAATTTACGAACGGACGCGCGAGATCGGCTTACTGGGCGCAATGGGGATGAAGCCGCGCGAGATCGCCGCGATCTTCATTTTAGAAGGCGCGTTTATCGGCATGGTCGGCGTGATCGTCGGTACCATCCTCGGCTTGGCAATTAACCTCAGCCTGATGCAAGTGGGTATGGATTACAGTCAGTTTGCCGGCTTGACGGATTACATGGCGCTGATCAGCGGCAGAGTGTATCCAACGCTTGGCGTGAGCAAATTGTTCATGCGTTCCGCGATTGTGCTTGTAATTGCGACTTTAGCCGCGCTGATTCCGGCTCTGCTCGCCGCAAAGCGCGAACCCTCCGCCGCTTTGCATCATGTGTAGAACAAATTAAAAGGTAAACCTTATGAACTTGGCTCAAACCTTCAAATTGGCATATCGAAATATTTGGCGGAACAAAACGCGCTCTTTGCTTTCGGTTTTGGCGGTGGGGATTGGCATGGCTTTATTGTTGTTGATGGTCTCGGTTTTGGAAGGCGAAATGCGCGGTGCGTTGGATAACACCATCCGTTTGCAAAGCGGACATTTGCAAATTCGCCCCGCCGCTTACGATGAAAATAAAATCAGTTTGAAATGGGACGATTTGATTGACAACCCAACTGAAGTCGCGGAGAAAATTAAATCCATTCCGCAAGTCACCATCGCCACGCCGCGCTTGATCGCCAGCGCGATTCTCAGCGTGAAAGATCAATCGAAAGGCGTGCAAATCCTGGGCATTGATCCTGATTCGGCGGCGAACCAGCCGTTTCGTCAGGGAATGCTCGCCGGTAATTTCATCGCCGCCGACGACCGCGAAGGCATTTTGATCGGCAATCTCCTCGCCGAGAAACTTAATCTAAAAACCGGCGATCAAGTTGATTTATTAGCCGCCACTTCCAATGGCGATATGAATCAACAACGCTTTACAGTGCGCGGCGTTTTCACCACGCGCACGCCGGGTTATGACGAAAACACGATCTTCATGCCTTTGTCAAAAGCGCAGGCATTCACCGTTACGGAAAATCACGCCAGCCTGATTTTTATTATGTTGCAAAACGCCGATCAAGCGGAAGCGGTCGCGCAGGCGCTTAAATCGAACAACCTCAAAGTTTTAACTTGGCGCGAACAAAATATGTTCATCACGCAATTTGAAGATTACGCCAACGCGTTTTTTGTTGTGCTTTATTTAATTGTGCTTGGCATTACGGCGACTGTTGTGACCAACACGTTGGTAATGGCGGTCTTTGAGCGGACGCGCGAGATTGGTATCCTCTCCGCAATCGGCATGAAAGGGAGCGGCATCATGGCGCAATTTCTAACCGAAGCCGCATTGCTGGCAACCGGCGGCGTGATCGCCGGTTTGATTCTGGGCGGCGCGCTGGTTGCGTACTACACGATCAATGGAATTTACATCGGCGATTATGGCATCACCGGCGTGTTGTTTGAAGACCGCATCTACGCTCACTTAACCATGCAGAACACGCTCAATCTGGCTGTGGTTACTTATATCGTTACTCTCAGCGCTTCGCTATATCCCGCGCGCTTAGCCGCGCGCTTGGAGCCAGTGGAAGCCTTGCATGGATTAGGAGAATAATATGGAAGTCGCAAAAGTTAGCAATGTGACCCGCGTGTATAAAATTGGCGAAATTGAAACGCAAGCTTTGCGCGGCGTGAATTTATCAATTCAGAGCGGCGAATTCACCGCATTGGTCGGTCCTTCCGGCTCCGGTAAAACCACTTTATTACAACTCATCGGCTTGTTAGATCAGCCCACGAGCGGCAACGTATATATCAACGGCAAGGACGCAACCGCTTTCAATCGCAACCAACGCGCCGACTTACGAAAAAGTTCGATTGGCTTTGTCTTTCAATTCTTCGCGCTCATTCCCACGCTGACCGCGTATGAAAATATAGAGATGCCCTTGTTATTAAATGGAATGAATCCCGCCGAACGTAAACGCCGCGTGAATGAAATGCTGGAAGCGGTAGGACTTGAAAACCGCGCCCAGCACCGCCCGGATCAACTCTCCGGCGGACAACAACAACGCGCCGCTGTCGCCCGAGCGCTGGCGACTAACCCCAAACTGATCCTCGCTGACGAACCCACCGCCAACCTGGA
>JADLCG010000067.1 GCA_020847355.1 Anaerolineales bacterium
GCTTCTTCGATGAAAGAACCAACTGCCAGCGCGATCTTGCGCCCAGACAAGCTGTCTCGAATATGGCTGAAATAATCGCCGGGCAAGGTCTTGATTGAAACCGGGTCTTTTTCATCGTAGCCGCCAATCACTTGAAGTAATAGCGCCGCGTCTTCAACGTTGCGCGTGATGGGACCAGCATGATCCAAATTCCAAGAAAGCGGAAAGACTCCGCGCAAACTGACGCGCCCGTAAGTTGGCTTTAGACCTACTACGCCGCATAACGCGGCTGGGATGCGGATCGAGCCGCCGGTATCCGTGCCGAGCGCCGCCATCGCCATGCCGGTCGCTACGGCAACTGCGCTTCCGCCGGATGAACCGCCCGGCGTGCGTTCAAGATTCCAGGGATTTTTACATGCGCCGAAATGCGGATTATTGTTTGTTACGCCCAAGGCAATTTCGTGCGTGTTGGTTTTACCGATGATTTTTCCGCCGACTTTTTTTATTTTTTGAATGACGTAAGCGTCTTCGGCGGGGACGTGATCAGCGAAGAATTTTGAACCGTAGGTTGTGCGCACGCCAACTGTATCAAACAGATCTTTGACCGCGATTGGAATGCCGAGCAAAGGGAAACTTCCTTCGGCGGGCTGTTTGGATTCCCCCGGCGGATTCACCGTGATGAAGGCGTTCAGCGTCGGGTTGAGTTTCTCAATTTGACGGTAGCAGGCTTCAGCTAGGTCAGAAGCGGCGCGTTTCTCGCTTTTTATAAGGTTGCTTTGCTCATGAAGAGGGAGAGATGTAAGGTTCATGTAAGGTTTATTATCTCCGTTTAGGAATTTCCTCCCATAGCCTATCAGTACTGATTCGAGCATAATGGGCGCGTCTTAGACAATACAAAAGTGAAAGAAGGAGAATTTCAATGAAGAAGACGAACGCTATTTTAATGCTGACTGCCATTTTTGTGGCTATTTTCGCCACGGCTTGTGGGTCAGCGTCAGAGCCTGCGCCGCAAGAGCCGCAAGCGACAGAAGCGGCCGGCGCCGCGCCAGCCGCTCAGGTTGTGCCAATTAACGTCCCTGATACAGTTGCGAATGAAACGTATTGCGTTCAAAAGATTCCGTATCAAAATATTTTGCTTGACCCGGGAACTACCTTTCAATCTGCCGATAGCGAATTGAAATGCGCGGATAGCGGCACAGACGTGGACGGTAAGGACGTAATCACTTGTTCCGGCAAAGAATTATGGACATACGACCTCACGCTTTCAAACGCCTCTGGCGCCAGCGCGACAATCAAAGTGAACATGGGCGCCTGCCCGCTCCCGTCAAATTAGCGGAAGTAATTAAATTAATTAAAGAAGCCTCTCTGATGTAGAGGCTTCTTTAATTTTAGAACAAGCCAATCACTTTGCCTGATTCCAAATCTAAGTCAATATCATAGAAAGCCGGGCGGGTGGGGAGGCCGGGCATTGTGCGCATTGCTCCCAGAATTGGATAGAGAAAACCCGCGCCGACCGACGCGCGAATTTCGCGCACGATAATTTTAAAACCGTTGGGCGCGCCTTTCTGAGTTGGATCTGTGGAAAATGATAGGTGCGTCTTCGCCATGCAAATCGGCAGTTGATCAAACCCAAGTTGGGCGTAACGAGCGATTTGTTTTTCAGCTTCAGGCGTATATTCAACCCCGTCAGCGCGATAGATTTCGGTTGCGATCCTTTCGATTTTTTCTTTGATGGACAATTCCAATGGATATAGAAATTTGAAATTTGATTTTAATTTCGCCGCTTTGATTACGGCTTCGGCTAACTGCTTGGCGCCTGCGCCGCCATCAGTCCAGTGGGTGGAGACGGCGACATCCGCCGCGCCAAATTTCAATGCGGCTTCGCGTAGCATAGCTTCTTCGGCTTGGGTATCCGTGACGAATGAGTTGATCGCCACAACTACATTGACCCCAAACTTTAGAGCGTTTTGAATATGCCTTTCGAGATTGACCAAGCCTGCTTTGAGCAGGTCTAAGTTTTCTTCCAGATATTCTGCGGGGAGCGGCTTGCCAGCCACTACTTTTGGACCGCCGCCGTGCATCTTCAAGGCGCGGATGGTGGCAACCAGCACCACAACTTGCGGAATTAATCCCGAATAGCGGCATTTGATGTTGAAGAATTTTTCCATGCCGATATCGGCGCCAAAGCCAGATTCGGTGAGCACGTAATCGGCGAGTTTCAGCGCAATTTGATCGGCAATGATCGAGCTATTGCCATGCGCAATATTGGCAAACGGCCCGGCGTGGACGGTGGCGGGAGTCCCTTCCAGCGTTTGCATCAGGTTGGGTTTGAGCGCTTCCTTCATCAAGACGGTAACCGCTCCGGCAACGCCTAAATCTTCGGCGGTCAGCGCTTCTCCGTTGCGATTGAACGCCACAACCATTTTACCGAAGCGTTCGCGCATATCCTTCAGCGAGGTAGTTAACGCCAGAATTGCCATAATCTCAGAGGCGACAGTAATATCATAGCCGGATAAACGCTCAAAGCCGGCTTCCTCTTTACCCAAGCCGATTTTTATCTCGCGTAGCAATCTATCATTGGTATCTACTACGCGCCGCCAAGTGATGGTCGTTTCGTCAATATCCAGCCGCGCAAAGCGTGCGCGCTCTGTATCTGATAATTCTTCCGGTTGGGTTTTCTGAATGCCAAGTTTTTTTAAGCGCCTGAGCATGGTTAGCGAGAATTTTCTTACGCCCTTTTTATTAGGCGGACAGAGCGCATTGAATAACTGTTCGTCGCTTTGCTGTTTTTCGTGCAGGATGCGGGCATCCAGCGCGGCGGCGACTAAATTGTGCGCGGCGGTGATTGCATGAATATCGCCGGTGAGATGGAGGTTGAAATCTTCCATTGGGATGATTTGAGCGTATCCGCCGCCAGCCGCGCCGCCTTTAATTCCAAATGTGGGTCCCTGCGAAGGCTGACGAATTGCCGCGATGACCCGCTTGCCCAAATGCGCCCCCAACGCTTGCGCCAACCCCACGAGTGTTGTCGTTTTGCCTTCGCCCAATGGCGTGGGCGTGATCGCGGTTACGTCCACGTAAATTCCATTCGGGCGATTTTTTAGCCGCTCTAAAATCTCCAATTTGATCTTGGCTTTATGCGGTCCGTATAATTCCAATTCGTTTTCACGAATGCCTAACTCTCGAGCGATTTGGACGATTGGCTTGAGTTTGCCCGCTTGCGCAATTTCAAGATCGGAAGGCGTTGGGCGCAAGACCTTGAGCTTGGTGGGCTTGAATGTTGGCTTTCTTACGAGAATAGATTTTTTAGACGCGGCTTGACGTTTTACCTTAGCTTTTGGGGGCATAGAATCTCCACAAAAATTACTATGTTTTATAACTTTGATTATCTTTTTTATTCGGTAAAAAGAACAGAGCGCTTTGTCACATTTTTTTTATTCTTATTTACCCTTTTAGCAAAGTCCCCACATTTTCGCCGCGCAAAGCCCGCGTGAGCGCGCCGGCTTCTTCAGCCGAGAAGATTTGCGCCGTTTTGACTTTATGCTTTTGGATTAATGCCAGCATTTCTTCGACTTTGGCTTTCATTCCGCCGGTGACGTCGGCGCTTGCCGAGCCGCCAATGCCTGCGCGCACCTGTTCATAATCTGACAATTGAATCTCTTTCACCAGCTTGGTCCGCGCTGGAAAATCTTCCCAAACTCCGGCTTCAATCCCTGCCAGCAAAATTCGGTTTGCCGGAAAATGCTCTGCTAGAAAAGCGAATACGTCTTCGGTGGAAAGAATCGTGCCGCCGCGCATTTCATCAAAAGCCACATCTCCGTACACCACCGGCAGAAGATTAACTTCTAACGCTTTTTGAAGCGGTATGATGTTATGGAAGATTACTTTTCTATCGTCTGAAACCAGCGAAGCCGAGGGCGGAAAAGGCATAGCAGGAATGCCAGCCTCTAATAACGATTGCATGACATAGCGATTCAACTCCGCGGCTTGAAAGCGGACTTCGGTAAAGCCATACCATTGTTCGGCAGTTTGCACGCCTTCGCGCGTGCCGTGCTTCTTCCCGGCAACGTGTCCAAATGAGCCAGAGCCATGCCCGAGAATTAGGAGCAGGTTGGGGTTTGAGTCCCGCGCCGCTTTGATTTCCAGCGCCAGGTCTTTGAGTTTGTCCAGCCGGGGAGTGTAGGCTTGATCTTTATCCGTGATCAGCGACCCGCCCAATTTAAGTAAGATGAGTTCTTTAGTCATCCGCCTGTTTTACCACAAATTTTGCTTGGAATATCTTTAGGTATAATTCTCTTTATGGATATTCGTTCATTTGTTTGGGCGTTGGTTTTATTTTCAATCGTTGGCGCATACTTTGCGATTCGCGCCGCAATTCGGACGATGCAGGCGGCGCGGAAGTTATCTTTTTACAGCTTGCGGAAACAGCAAAATGCCAGCGCGTGGCGCTTGTTGGGCTTATGTATCTTTTTATTGGGCTTTGCGTTTTGGATGCCGAATTATGGCGAACCATTAATTTATGTGTATTATCCGCCGTCATTAACGCCGTCATTAACGCCAACTATTACCTTAACCCCGACTATTTCATTAACGCCGACGATAACTACTACGCCAACTTTGACGCATACGCCTTCTGTGACGGATACGCCCACGCCGACTTCCACGCCGTTTTTGCCCAGCGCGATTGAAGCCCTCTTCACCGGACCCGTCACGCCCAACCCGGAGGCTGTCTTTGGCGCGATGCAATTTTCCACTAACTTTGACGGCTTGAATGCGATTGCGCCGCAAACTACCTTCCAAGCGCCGTTTCAGAAGATTTACGGCGTGTTTGCCTATAACAATACGATCCCCGGCGTGCAGTGGAGCGCGCTCTGGTGGCGCGATACGGGCGTAGGCGAAAGAAAACTGGTGTGTTATGAAACTCAGCCGTGGAACGGCGGCACGGGCGGGGGCGGGGGCTATACGGAATGCCAAGACCCGGTGGGCGGTTGGCTGGCTGGCGATTATGAAGTGCAAATTTTTATGGGCTACGATTGGAAAGTGATCGGACGTTTTAAGGTATTAGGCGAATTAACGACCAGCGTTCCGGAAGTTACGGCGACGATTACCGAAACCTTGAGCGCAACGCCCACGCCGTGATTTTTATATGCAACCAAAAAAATAGATTGGAGTTTACATGACCGAAAAAGCTTTTCAAGATTATTACCCCGATTATTTCGCCCAGTGTTACGGATGCGGCAAATTGAACGAACATGGACATCAGATCAAAAGCTATTGGGCTGGCGACGAATCAATTTGCCATTTTATGCCCAAGCCGTATCACACTGCCATCCCCGGTTATGTGTATGGAGGTCTGCTAGCCTCGCTGATTGATTGTCACGGCACAGGCACCGCCGCCGCAGTGGCGTATAAAGCCGCCAAGGAGCAAGACCCCAACGCCGAGCCGAATACCAGATTCTTAACCGCTTCCTTGCATGTGGATTATCTCAAGCCCACGCCGTTGAATGTGGAGTTGGAAATTCGCGGCAAGGTCAAAGAACATAAAGGGCGCAAGGTTGTGATCGAAGAATGGCTAATGGCGAATGGCGTTATCACTGTGCGCGGCGAAGTGGTTGCCGTGCAGGTACCGGAGGCGTTGGTGTTGGAGATGCTGAATAATCAGTAATCTCCCTCTCTTAAAGAGCCCATTCTTTTTTCTTCACGTTCATTTCTTTGGCGATTTCAGCCGCGAGTTTGGCGTTATTTAATAACAGCGCTAAATTGGCTTTAAGCGCTTTACCCTGCGTCAATTCGCTGATGCGCGCGAGTAAAAACGGCGTGAGTTGTTGACCGTGAATCCCTTGCGCGATGGCTTCTTGCGAGGCTTGAGCGATCAGCGGCTCCAGTGCGGACTGTGGGATGGCTGAAGTTTCCGGAATTGGATTCGTCACGAGGACCGCGCTTTTGAAGCCTAAATTCCAGTGGGCTTTGGCGAACTCGGCGATTTCTTTGGGGGTATCCAAACGCGCGCTCACTTTCAACCCGCTTTCACGCGAATAGAAGGCTGGGAATTCGTCGGTTTGATAGCCGATTACCGGCACGCCCATAGTTTCAAGATATTCTAAAGTGGCGGGTAAATCTAAGATCGCTTTCGCCCCCGCGCAGACGACGATCAGCGGCGTGTGGGCTAAGGCTTGTAGATCGGTGGAAATATCAAACGCGGATTCTTTGTGCACGCCGCCGATGCCGCCGGTGGCGAAGACTTGAATCCCTGCCATGTTCGCCGCGAACAGCGTGCCGGCGACGGTGGTTCCGCCGTTCAGTTTTTTGACGATGGCGGTCGCAAAATCACGGTGACTCACTTTCAGCGGGGCGGGCGCTTCAGAAAGCCGAAGCAGGTCTGCGTCCGTGAGACCGATGTGAATCTTTCCGTCCAGTAAGGCGATGGTGGCGGGAGTCGCGCCGTGGGCGAGGGCTTGTTTTTCCATGTCACGCGCGAGTTGTAAATTTTGCGGTTGCGGCAAGCCGTGCGTGATCACGGTGGATTCGAGGGCGACGATGGGCGCGCCAAAATTGAGGGCGTGGCGAACTTCGGAGGCAAGGGAAAAATTTGGATGTCTCATAATTTATTTTAGGAAGTGATAAGTGAGATGCTCGATTTCATATAAGGCTTTGTCAATTTTAGCCAGATCGGCTTGTTTGGCGCTTTCGTGACGGGCTTCTTTTTTGATCAGTTCTTTGCTATTGATCAACTCAATGCGAAAGGCTTTGAGGATTTCGCGCGCCAGATTGGCGGCGTCGTTTTTGACGCCCGCTTGCGGGATTGGCGTATGCGCTTCGGGCTTGAAGATTTCGAGCGTCTCTTCAATTTCTTCTTCGCTCGCGCCTTCTTCTATTCTTAATTCCGGGTTTTGCATTAAGAGCAGGCGATATTGTTTATGCCGATCTCTTTTGTAATCTTGGTCGCGGTTCCAAGCATTGCGGCTGACGGAAGAATTGGCGTCTTCAAAATTGGCGATGACCACGTCGTCAATGAGGTTGATGACTTCTTTGGTGACGTAGGAATTTTGCGAGCCTTCCACGCGCTTGCGTTGTTCGGCGTTATCCTGACGCAGTTTGAGCGCGTCTTTGTACTTATTGAGGATGGTGGGGCTGGAGGGTTGCCATGCGCCGAGATCAATCCAACTGATTGAAACGCCGAGTTTCTTGGCTTTGGTAACAAACGGCTCTTCAAAGAACTGCGCCGTGATTTTAGAACGCGATTGAAAATTGGGCGCGCTGACATTCTGATTTTTAACCGCGTCTTGTTTGCCGGTCATATCCAAGCGGATCTTTGCCAGCGTGGCTTCGTTGTGCGCGGTTTGATCCGCTTCGTGTTGGCTGGTGGTGGCGAGGATTTCGCTTAATGTGCGCGAGGTGATCAGGCGCTCGATTTCGGAAGCGATCAACGGCACGACGCTGGTATTCCACGGGAAGAGTGCGGCGTTTTGTCCGCTGGGTTCGGGGGAGATGACGGTCTGCCCATAGACGAGCGCGCGCACGGCTTCTTCGTCAAATTTATAGGAGGCTTCATGTTCTCGTTCAGATTCCACTGCGGCTTGTGGAGAGCGCAGTACGCTGAACATCACTTTGATGCCCTGCGCTTCAAGCGGGATGCCGTCTTTCGTGCGGGCTTTGACCGATAGCCCGCCTATAAATTGATCTTTTAAATTGAGGATGGCGTATTCGCGTTCGCCGGCTTTATCCGATTTGCCGATTTCACGAATCCGTTCAAAGTGATCTAAAACCCACGGCTCTTTTCGCGGATAAATTACCTGCGGTTCGCCGTTGATCTTTTCCAGCAAAGCCACGCTGTCTA
>JADLCG010000068.1 GCA_020847355.1 Anaerolineales bacterium
GGCACGCCCAAAGCCGCAGGCGGAGAAGCGCGCATGGCGCGCAGTATTTTTGAGAAGGCTTTACGCATGGGTTCGGGCAGGGCGGCTAAAGTTCGTTCTACCCATTCCGCGTTGCCAATGTTGACCAGCAGTAAAGTCAGAATCATCAATGGGAACGGAGCCACTTGCAACACTTGCGAGGGAATTTCCGTGAACGTGGATTGCAAGACCAGCCCCAGCCACTGTAAAAAGGCGAAGAGATACGCGCCAAACGCGGCGCGTGAGGGATTCCACCCGCCAAAAATGGTAATCGCGAGGGCGATCCAGCCCACGCCATCCAGACCGGAGATCGTGCCCATCCATCCGGCGCGAATCGCTAACGAGAACGCTGGACCCGCCAACCCGATGAATGCCCCGCCGACAATCGTATAAATATAACGAAGCAAATTCACATTCCCGCCGCGGATGTAAACTGCGGCAGGCTTCTCGCCCATCCCCTGCAAAACCAAGCCCGGGCGCGTGCGATATATCCAGAGCCAGACCAGTAAAATGCAAATAAAACTCAAATAGGTGATCGCATCCTGACGGAAAAATAAAACGCCTAAGATCGGCAGATCGCTCAAGCCGGGGATGGGAAACGCCGTTAAGCGCGGACCATTTAAGCCCATATACGGATTGCCCAGAAAATAGGAAAGGTCTCGACAGGTGAGCGCCAAGACAAAGCCGACCGCCACTTGAGATTGTAATAAAGTCACGCTGGCAAAAGCCACGATCAGCGCAACAATTGCGCCAATGAGCGCGCCCGCCAAAAAGCCAAGCAAAATGCTGTTGGTGTTGTACGCCACCGCAAAGCCGCCCATTGCCGAAAGCAGAATTGTCCCGTTCATGGAAAGGTTGATTACGCCGGCGCGTTCGGAGATGGTCTCGCCTAGCACGGCGAAAACAATTGGCGCGGCTGAAGCTAAGACTCCAGCCAAACCGATGAGAAGCGTTTCTTGATTCATAGGTTAGGGCGCTCGCTTTACAATTTTTTGACGTACGCCTTCCATCAGCAAAACAAATAAAACCAGCGCGCCTTGCAAAACGCCGGAGAGCGAAGAATCTAGTTTCATCATAATGGGAAGTTGAATACTGCCGATATTCAATGCGGCGAAGAGCAAAGCGACTGGAATCGCCCAGATTGCTTGATAATTAATCAACATCGCAACCATCAAGCCTAAATATCCATAACCGCTGGAGATGGAGGGAATCAAGCGGTGATAAACTGCCGCCACTTGCACGGCGCCGGCCGCGCCCGCCAATGCGCCGCAAATCAAAAATGAATACAGCGAATAACGCCAGGTGGGAATGCCTAATAAATACGCGGCGCGGAAATTTTTGCCAACCGCTTTAAGTTTCAAACCAAAGTAAGTGCCTTGTAAAAGAAAATAGATAATGACAATCGCAATCAAGGCTAAAGCCAACGCCCACGGACTGATGCGTAAATTTGCTAGAAGCGGCAAAGAAAATTCGTCCGGGAAAGGCATGGTTCCGCTCATGGATGCCACGCCCGGGCGCTTCCAAGGACCGAAGATCAGGTAAATCGTCCAGGCGGTGGCGACAAAGTTCAAGCCTAACCCGCCGAAGATTTCATTCACGCCGCCAAACGTTTTCAGCAAGCCCGTCAGCGCCGCCCAAACTGCGCCGCCAATCATGCCGCCTAAAATCGCCAAGCTGATAATCAGCGCCGGGGGTAAAGCGCTCTCAAGAAAAAGGCGATAAACCCAAGTAGTGACAATAGCGCCCATCACCACCTGACCTTCCACGCCAATATTCCAAAGACCGGCAGAGAACGTCACCAGCAAACCGGCGGTAGCCAGCAATAACGGCACAAACGCCACCAAGACTTCGGCAAATTTGCGAGTTGAACCTACCGAGCCGAAAAACATATTTTGATAAGCTTCCAGCGGCGAGGCGCCAGCGGAAATTAAAATCAAAGAGACCGCTCCAAACGCCAGCGCCATCGCCAGCGCTTGAAGCGCCAAGCCTTTCAAACGCGCCTTAAGCATAATTTGCCCAGCCCTTTCCGCCAATCAATTGACCCAACTGTTCTACATTAGTTTTTGAAGCGTCTATCGGCTGAGAAACTTGACCCGCAAAGAAAACCAAAATGCGATCGCTGTATTGTAAAATTTCGTCTAAATCCGAAGAAATGAAAATGACCGCCGAGCCTTGCGCGCAACGCTCTTTCAACTTGCTCCAAATATAAATCACCGATTCTATATCCAACCCGCGCGTGGGGTGTTCGAGCAGAATCAAAGAAAGCGGCGTTTGCAGTAAAGCCAATTCCGCGCGTTGTTGATTCCCGCCCGAAAGCGATTCGATCTTACTCAAGGGCGCGCCGCGAATGTTAAACGCGCGAATTCGCTCTTCGGCAAGTTTTTCTCCGGCAGTTTGGTCAATAAAAATTCCAGCGGGGCGTTCCGCCAAAATAAAATGTTCCATCAAATTCAATCCGGGGACGAGCGCTTCTTCCAATCTGGCGGCTGGCAAAAAGTTGACTCCCTTGCGCTTAAAAACATGATAAGACTTGCCGCTCAAATCCTGACCTTTGAGTTGGATTCGGCCGCCGACAGTTCTTGCCAACCCCGCGCAAGCCCGCATAAATAAATCCTGTCCGGAGCCTTCCATGCCCGCCAAACCAATTACTTCGCCCGCCCGCACTTCTAAATTCACGCCTTTGATCTTCAAGCGCGCGTCTTCCAACGCGATGTTATCCAGCAAAAGCGTCAGTTCAGTTTGCGCTAAAGATTGCTTCTCGCCCAATGTGATCGCTTTGCCAAACATCATCTCGATAAATTTCGCAGTAACGTATGGCGGTTTTAATTCCCCGACCAATTCGCCAGCGCGTAACACAGCCACCTGCCCGCACAAACTTTCCACATCTTCCAATTTATGCGAGACAAAAATAATGGTAATGGATTGTTCGGCAAGTTTCTTCAGCGTAGCGAATAATTTTTCCTTTTGAGCGGCGCTGATGCCGGTGGTCGGTTCGTCTAAAATCAGGATTTTCGCGCCAAGGAACAACAGGCGCATAATTTCTAATTGTTGGCGCTCCCCCACAGTTAACGCATCCACATAACTTTCAGGGTCAAGCGCAAAGCCATATTCTTTAGCGAGCGCATTAAAATCCTGCATCGCCTTTTTTTGATTTGGAAAAAACTTACCGGGCAAGCCCAATAAGAAGTTATCTAAAATCCGCATCGGCGGAAAGTCCAATGGGTCTTGATGCAACATACCAATCCCATATCGAATCGCGTCGGCTGGCGAATGCATGACCACAGGCTTGCCATCCAAAATAATTTGACTGCCCGTATCAGCCTGAATAAAACCGGATAAGATCTTCATCAACGTGCTTTTCCCCGCTCCATTTTCCCCCAAGACGCCCTGAATACTGCCAGACGGGATGTTAAGGCAAATGTCCTTATTGGCGTGAACTTTCCCAAAATGTTTGTGGATGTTTTTCAGTTCAACATGCATAGGCGGCGGGTTTCCCATCAAACATAGAGACACGGCGGAGTTCGCTACAAAGTTCTTCCGCCGTGTCTCTACACAGAATTATTTACTTGCGCTTAAGCCTTCCATACCTTCCAGCAATTGCGGCAAATACCAAACCTGCTGATCGGTGGCGACTTCGCCATCCGCAAGATAGGCAGAGCCGTCTTGCAGGTTAAGCGGACCCGTCCACAGGTTCAGTCCGCCGGCGAGTTCGGCGGTAAAGGCTTTGACTGCGGCGGCGGCATCCGCGCTTAAAGCCGGACCGTTTTCAAAACCAACCATAGAAGTATCTAAATTATTGATGTTCGACCAATCTGGTCCCAGCCAAACAAATTGAGATTTCCACGAGCCGTCTTGAGCCGAGGCAATCGCCTTGGTATATTCAGGTCCCCAATTGAAATACGGCACGCCCAAGCACACGTCTGGAGCGGCTTCACAAGCGGCGACATAATCATAAGCCAAACCAAAGGATGGCGTACCTTCTTTAGTTTGCTTTTGCGCTTCGCCTAAGTTCACCGGGTTATCAATGCCGGAAATCACCACGTCGTAACCGGTGGTATAAAAATTATCCGAAATTTGAACCGGATCGGTAGTAGTGCCGGGGATGTGGAACCAGAAGCCCACCCAATCCACTTTGAATTTCAAATCAGCGGGGTTTTTGCCGGCTTTTTCCCAACAATGTTTCGCGCCCAAATAAGCGGAAGCGGCGAGGCGGCGGGTTTCATCATTAATCAGCGGACCTAAATAACCAATTTGACCAGTCTTGGAAGAAAGCGCAGAAGCGCAACCGGCGATCATCTTGCCGTATTCCATCCGCCCCATAATATTGGTCATGTTCGGGGTTGCCACATAATTCTTACCTTCAGACCAAACTTGATCGCCCGAAGTCATAATCACATTAATTTCTGGATGGGCTTTTGCAAAAGCGCTCGCGCCATCCTTCATATCGTCGGAGCTGAAGATAATCAGCTTTGCGCCTTTTGCTACCAATTCCTCGGCAAGTTGATCCGGCGTAGTGCCGGGGCGGTCGGCAGGATTGACCTTATCCAGATACAGCATCTTGGCGCCGAGTTGTTTCTCAACATACAAGCCGCCTTCATATTGCGCCTGACTCCAACCATTATCATTATAGGGACCCACATAAAGCATCCCGAACACAAACGGTTCGTTAGACGGAGCGCTCGTCGCTGGGGCTTCCGTAGCGGCGGGTTGCCCACAAGCGGACAAAGCCAACATCAGCGCCAGAGCGAGCATACTAAAACGAGCAAAATTCTTACGCATTCTTCTTCTCCTTTTGAAAATTGTTGAACATGACAAAACCAGGAATTTCAATTTTTTAAGCTGAGCCTCCTTTCAATTGTCTAAACAAGATTACCAGACTTTTTTCAGTTTGTGAAGAATATAACTTATTGGATGCGATAAGCGAGCGCTACTCACATTTGAATTCGCCTCTCGCCGCGCTGATAGCTGTTTGCTGTTCCAATGAGCTTTCAGTCTCCCGTTCAATGCGCTCCCACAATTTGCACAACAACGGACCAACAAAACTCTTTGAAACTTTATAACTAGTCTGAGACAATTCTACCGCCTTTTGCCAATTATTAACATGAGCATAGCTTTCAATAAAAACAAAACGCTCCACCGGATCGTTAGGGTAATCATCTAAAGCCAAAGCTTCGTCGCCTAAGTTTGCCGCTGTTTTCCAATCTTTCAACTGGCGGGCTAAATCCGCTTTTTGAAAATAATAACACCAGCCATGCGCAGGTTCGGGGTTATAAATTTTCGGCATCTGTGCGCTATGCTCGTTCAAGATCGGGGCGGTTGAAGAGAGCGCCGCCGCATCGCGCAACAGCGTTTCATCGGGGATCAATTTATTGATCGAATCAATTTCAGGATCAAGCAAGCGCAGGCATTTTGGCGGCGCGTAATAAAAAACGACTGCTTGCGAGGTATTGCCAGTAAATGTGCCTGCCAAGAAATCATATTCGACGGGCAGGTTCGGCGCTAAAGCCAAACCACTCCGATTGGTAGGATAAAACAAAACATAATCAATTTTATCGTCGTGTTCATTCGGGGCGTAAATCCAGTTCAGCGCCGCGCTCAACGAATTATCCGCATAGTAGGTCAACTCTTCGTTGATCAAAACAATTGTATTTTTTTCCAATGCGGGCGCGCGCCAGGTCATTTGCCAAAACATATTTTTTTGCGCGAGCCAATCGCGCCGAAATTCATTTGACCATAAAAACTGCCTGCCCGAAGCAAAAGCGACGAATAAAACCAACAAGATTGTTTTAAGTTTCTTTGGCAAAAACTCCAGCAAGCCGACCAAAATAAAACTTGAACCAAGCATAAAAGATAACGTAGCGCGATTGGCAGGATAGCCCAATGAAACGGGAACATTCGTCAGCCAAAATGGCGGACCAGCCAACACAAGCAGAACCAAACCAAAAGCCAACAGCCACCCATTTGATTTCGCGCCGCTTTCCTTAACTGGGGCTTGATTCCACAGCCCAAACAGACTCAGCCCCGCAACCGCCAGCACAACGAAACTATAGATCGCCAATGTGCGCGGACCATCTACCTGTAAATTGGGGAGTTGAAAAGCCTGCTCCCAAGCGCCGAAAGTCGTCGTCCATAAGCTCGCGAAA
>JADLCG010000069.1 GCA_020847355.1 Anaerolineales bacterium
GCCCGCTGTTGAAGATGGATAACGTCATGCTGGCTCCGCATAATTCCAATTCCAGCCCAACCGCTTGGGAGCGGATTCACTGGAATACGATCAAGAATTTGGTCGAAGGCTTGGGAATGGAATATTAATTTTATAAAAGGCACAGAATTCCGCGCCCAAAGAGATTGTTTTTATACGCGGAAAGTTCGATAGATAACACGGAGCGTGAAATTGAGCGGGCATTCCGTGTAAAATAGAAGCAACTATGACCAGAACAATTCTCATCACGGGCGTTGGCGGCGGCATTGGACGCGCTTGCGTTCAACATTTTGCCGGAAATGATTGGCGCGTGATCGGCGTGGATCGCGCCGAACTTGACTATGCTTTCCCAAAGAGCGGTACATTCATCCAAGCCGATATCTCTCACCCTGAGTCTGTGGCGCAGATTTTTCAACAAGCCAAAGATTTTCATCCTAGTTTAGATGCGCTGGTCAACAATGCGGCTTTGCAAATCGCCAAACCTGTGCTTGAAACCACCGTCGCAGAATGGGACGCAGTCATGGCGTCTAACTTGCGCTCCGTTTTTTTATTTGCCAAACTGGCGCATCCACTTTTGAAAATAAACGGCGGAGCGATCGTCAACGTCTCGTCGGTTCATGCGCTTCAAACTTCAGCCAATATCGCCGCGTATGCCGCTTCTAAGGGCGGTTTACTGGCGCTGACTCGCGCTATGGCGATTGAGTTTGCGCCTGACAATATTCGTGTCAATGCCATTTTGCCCGGCGCGGTGGATACGCCGATGTTGCGCGCCGGCTTAGGGCGCGGACATGTTGGCAGTGGCGATCTGCAAGAGCGTTTAGATAACCTAGCCAAAAAAACCGTCAGCGGAAAAATCGGCAAGCCGGAAGAAATCGCCAGCGCCGTTTACTTCCTTGCAGACAATGAACAATCTTCTTTTATGACGGGTCAGGCTTTGGTTGTAGATGGCGGCGCTACCGCGAGGTTAAGCACAGAATGATCAAACGCAAATATCAGAAGGCAGATACGCTTGCGCCCAAAATTGTTACGGCGCAATTTATGTTTTATGCCAACGCCGCGCTGTGGCTGGGCTTTGGGATTTACGTTTTTGTGGATATGCTCAAAGTGGATAATTTCCCGTCCACTATTTTTTTGATTACTTTCTTTTTGCTGGTGAATGTGAGCGCAATGATCTTTTGCGCCGTCGCTCTCGGCAAACGCAATGCCTGGGCGTATTATTTCTCAATTTTCATCATTATTCTAAATGCCTTTTTTACCCGCGTCGGCGGCTTTGAAGTGTTTGACATCATCGCCTTTCTTGCCGATGTTGCGCTCTTTATCTTTCTTGTGATGATCGGCAAAGCTTACTTAACGCAAGCGAAACGCTAAAATGAAATCAACGCTCAAGAAGGTTATTCCTGCTCCGCTCCTTCAATTTACAAAAAATACATATGATGGCATTCGCCGTCTGCCACAATTGCCCGCCGCATATTTTCATCCGTGGCGACGAGCCAGCCTCAAACGACTCGCTGAGTTAAAAGATATTCACAAAGGCAAACGCGCTTTTGTGATCGGCAACGGACCCAGCCTCAAGCAAACTGATTTATCCAAGTTGAAAAATGAAATCACCTTCGGCATGAATCGAATTTATCTGCTTTTTCCCGAGCTTGGTTTTGAAACTACATATTTTTGCGCCACCAACGATCTGGTCATCGAGCAATTTCATCAAGATATTCTGCAACTTCCCATGCCTAAGTTTTTAGCCTGGCGCTCGCATCGTCATTTTTCAAACCAATTGCCAATTGCCCAATTGCCAACTTTTATTTACACATCTTACACGGGTCCAAAATTTTCGCGCGATGTGCGCGGGCGCGTGTGGGAAGGCGCCACCGTCACCAACCTGGCGCTTCAACTCGCTTTTCACATGGGCATTGAGCAAGTCATTCTCATCGGCGTAGATCATAACTTCACATCCAAAGGCGAGGCGAATAAAACTGTCACTTCCGAAGGCGACGATCCGAATCATGTCGTCCCAAATTATTTTGGCAAAGGCGTGCGTTGGCAACTGCCCGATTTAGATACTTCTGAAATCGGCTACGTTCTTGCGCGTGAAGGTTTTCAAAAAGCCAACCGCCAAATTTTGGATGCAACCGTCGGCGGCAAATTGACCGTCTTTCCCAAAGTGGAATACAATTCACTCTTCTGACCTTATGAACTCGCCTCTTTCCCAAACTCGAACTTGGTTCGCAACCTTTATCATCCTCCTCGCCTTAGGCGGAGTCCTCCGCCTCTTAGACATTACCGACCCGCCCCTGGATTTTCAGCCGTCCCGTCAACTACGCAATTCATTAGTGGCGCGCGATATTTATTACTCGCTTTTACCAACCGCAACAGATGAAGAAAAAACTTTAACAAAACAATTTGCTAGTTCGGTGGGTCAATACGAACCGCCGATTATCGAATCAATAGTCGCTGTAAGTTATTTCATCGCAGGCGGCGAAACGATTGTCGTTGCCCGAATTTGGGAAACCTTCTTTTGGCTCTTGGCGGGCGTCGCCTTATTTGATTTAATGCGCCGCGCCAGTTCTCCGTGGGCGGCGTTGATCGGCTTGGCGTATTATTTGATTTTGCCTTTCTCTGTGCAAGCCAGCCGCTCCTTCCAACCCGATCCATTGATGACCTCTGCTTTTGTGCTCGGCGTTTATTTTCTCTATCGCTGGAGCGAAGAGCAAACTTGGAAATGGGCAATTTGGGCGGGGGTATTCCTCGGCTTGGCGACGCTCGTCAAGATCGTGATTGCCTTTTTTGTAGGCGGCGCGGCAGTCGCTTTGGTTTTGTTTACGCTGGGCAGAGATTTCTGGAAATCCAAACAGGTCTGGGCAATGGCGCTGATCATGATTCTGCCTGCCCTGCTATATTATGTTTTCTTGCATCATGGGCGCTCCACTGAATATTTCTTCGCTTGGACCGTGACGCTAATTCAATTGATCACCAGCGCGGATTTTTACACCAAGTGGCTGGCATTCATCGGCAGTCTGTTTGGTCTGACGGTCATCTTCCTCAGCGTGGCTGGCGCATTAATCGCCATGCCGCGTATGCGCTGGTTATTGATCAGCTTGTGGATTGGCTACCTTTTATACGGATTGACCCTTCCGTTTCAAATGTACACGCATAGCTATTATCACATTCAGTTGATTCCAATTATCGCGTTGGGCTTGGCTGTCGTGGCGAATCCGCTGGTTGGAAGCGTAACCAGCCTGGGCGGAGTCCGAAGCGCGTCTTTTGTCGCCTTGATTGTCGCCGTGTTTGGTTATCAAGCTTGGATCGCGCGCTCGGTTTTAGTCGCGGAAAATTTTCGTCACGAGCCTGCGGTTTGGAAAAATATCGGCGCGCAAATTCCAACTGCTGGCGAAACGATTGCGCTGACGCAAGATTATGGTTTTCGCGTGATGTTGTGGGGTTGGAAGCCGGTTGAATTGTGGCCCCTCGTAACGGGGTTGAGCGAAATCAAAAAAGGCGAAAAAGATTTTTCGGCAGAGTTTGCAGATTTAACCAAAGATAAAGCATATTTTTTAGTCACCGCGTTTGGACAGTTGGATAAACAACCCGGCTTGAAAAAGATATTAGATACATTGCCCCTCCTTTCGGCAGGCGATGGTTACGTGTTGTACGATTTACGAAAATGACGCGCGTTTCAATTATCACTCCCTCTTACAATCAAGCCAAATATTTAGAGCAAACCATTCAGTCCGTATTGAATCAAAATTATGCGGCACTTGAATATATTTTGATTGACGGCGGGTCTGATGACGGCAGTCTTGAAATTATAAAAAAATATCAAGATAAATTCGCTTATTGGATTTCAGAAAAAGACGGCGGACAAGCCGAGGCGATTAACAAAGGCTTCGCGCGCGCCACGGGCGAAGTTGTGGCTTGGCTCAACTCCGATGATTATTATCTTCCCGATGCAGTTTCTTCTGCCGCAAAAGTTTTTGCCGAAAACCCGGAAGTTGTTTTCGTTTATGGGAATATGCTCGCGGTGGATGCGCAGGGCAAAACTTTCAACGCTTTGACTTACAAACAACTGACTCTCGCGGATTTGCTTTGCTTTCAAATTATCGGTCAGCCCGCCGTGTTTATGCGCCGTTCGGCTCTGCAAAAAACCAACGGGCTGGATGTATCTTTTCATTTTTTACTCGATCATTTACTTTGGATTCAACTTGCGCAACGCGGAAAAATTTTGCATGTCAATCAAACATGGTCGGCGGCGCGTTACCATGCTGAGGCGAAGAACCGCGCCAAAGCCGCCGAATTTGGCGCGGAAGCTTTTCGCATTTTGCAGGCCGCCCAAGCGGATGCCGCCTTGGCGCCTGTTTTAGCGAAGGTGAAGCGCCGCGCCCAAGCCTCTGCCCAACGGGTGAACGCGAGATACCTGCTCGACGGCGGCTTGCCAGCCCAAGCCTTATCCGCATGGCTTTCCGCCCTGCGGATTCATCCGCCCACCGCTTTGGCGCGGATGAATATTTTCGTCTCGGCGCTTCTGAATTTATGCGGGCTGGGGGAGTTGCGGGAAAGAGTTTTGCAGGATAGAAAGGCAAGGCATCAAGAATAAGTTTGAAATCGCCGCGAAACCAGTCAAATTGAGAATCTGCAGGTAGGTTATAATCATATTAACCATTTTCGGAGGTTAATGAAACATGAAATTACGCAAGCATACATGGTCGGCGGGTTTTCTCTTAGTCGCGCTCGTTTTAAGCGGCTGTAACATTGGAGCCACGCCTGCCCCTAC
>JADLCG010000070.1 GCA_020847355.1 Anaerolineales bacterium
GGATACACAACAATCGGTTTGCTGGTATTCTTTTTAATCTCATCAATCAATGCTGGAATATGCAATGGGGAAGTGCAGTTGATGCCAATCGCCGCCGCTTGCGGATATTCGTTCAGCCATTTTGCAACATCTCCAATTTTTTCGCCGTGACTGATATGCTCGCCGTCTTTGGCGGTGAAAGTAAACCAAGCGCTTGCCTGCGGAAATTCACTCAACAACTTGATTAGCGCCTGCGCCTCAATATAATTAGGGATCGTTTCGCAGGCTAACATATCTACGCCTGCTTCAATCAACGCCTCAACTCGCGGACGATGAAAAGCAATCAATTCGCTTTCTGTTAAGTTGTAATCGCCGCGATATTCAGAGCCATCTGCCAGATATGCGCCATACGGACCAACAGAACCTGCAATCAATGGATAATTTCTGTCAACTCTATTTTTTTCATCAATCCAAAATTCATCTCTAGCATCTTTGGCGATCTGCACAGATTTTTTTATCAATTCAAGCGCCTGATTTTTATTCAAGCCTCGTTTTGCAAAACCTTCCACGGTGGCTTGATAACTCGCCGTAATCGCCACGTCCGCGCCCGCTTTGAAATAATCCAAATGCACTTGCTGAATTAATTCAGGTTGTTCCATCAAAACTTTGGCGGACCATAGCGAGTCGTTCAAATCACAGCCGCGTTGTTCAAGTTCGGTTGCCAATGCGCCATCGAGGATGATAATAGATTGATGTCGTAAATTTTTTTCAATCGGATTCATTTTATTAATTCCAGGGTAATTTTTCTAAATCCACGTTGCCGCCGCTGATGATCACGCCAACCCTCAAGCCGCGCAAATCAATTTTCTGTTCCCATAACACAGCAAGCGCAACTGCGGCGGAGGGTTCAATAACAATTTTTGCGCGTTCCCAAATAAACTTCATTACGTCAACAACTCCTTGCTCGCTCGCCGTCACAATTTGCTCCGCATTTTTTTGAATGATCGGAAATGTCAGCGAACCCAACGAACTCAATAATCCATCGGCAATAGATTTTGGATTCACTGATGGAATAATTTCGCCCGCTTGCAAAGAACGAAAAGCGTCATCTGCATTTTCTGGTTCGGCTCCGATGATGCGAATTCCTTTTTTGATTCCAAGCGCCGCGATGGATGTTCCGCTTAATAATCCGCCGCCGCCAACCGGCGCGATGATCGCATCTAAATCTGGGACTTCTTCTAACAACTCTAAAGTCGCCGTGCCTTGACCCGCAATTACTTTTTCATTGTTATATGGATGAAGGACGGTCGCTCCCGTATCAAGCCTGATTCGGTCCAATGAATTTTCTCGCGCCTCTAGCGTTGGCTCACAAAGCGTGATCTGACCGCCATACCCAGCGACGGCATTTTTCTTCACTTGCGGCGCGTTGCTTGGCATGACGATATATGCCGGGATTCCGCGCATTCTTGCCGCCAGCGCAATGGCTTGGGCATGATTCCCGGATGAATGCGTGCAAACGCCATGCTTTGCGTCTCCATTCGTCAACGAAAACACGGCGTTACACGCCCCGCGAAATTTGAACGCGCCAACCTTTTGCAAATTCTCACATTTGAGAAATACTTTTGCATTTACTTTTTGATTCAAACTTTCATTCGTCAATATCGGCGTGCGATGAACATAAGGCTTGATTCGCTCCGCCGCTTCTTGAACGTCATTAAAAGATACAGTCATTATGCCTTCCTTCAACCTTCAACCTGCCCCTAATACCCTCTTTCAAAATTCACCAAATGCTTTAATGGCTTGCCTGCATGGAACAATCTATAATTTTCGATAAATACCTTGGTAATATTTTCAGGGAAACTCATCGCCGAAGTATGAAAAGTCATCAGCAGATTTGGCGTCGTCCAAAATGGGTGAGTGGACGGTAGCGGTTCTTGTTCAAAAACATCGAGGATTGCGCCAGCCAATTTATTTTGATTCAACGCTTCCAGCAAGGCGTTTTCGTCAAGCGCGTTGCCTCGCCCAACATTGATCAGTAGGGCGTGTGGCGGAAGCGCATTTAGCAGATCGGCATTGATCAATTTGTTGGTGTCATTCGTCCTTGGCAGAATAGCCACTAAATAATCGAGACCTTTGGCGAACGCGATTAAATCGTTACCGTGAAAATATTGATCCACATATTCGCAGTCTTTGCTGGAGCGCGTGTATCCATGCACCCGCATATCAAACGCTTTTGCCATGCGCGCAACTTCAGAGCCAATAGACCCAACCCCAAGCAGTCCGATAGTCTTTCCATATAAAACGCCGGTACTTGATCCGTTCCAGCATTTGGCTTGTTGATCTGCAAAACGCGGGAAGATTTGTTTTTCGTGCGCCAGCAAATAGCCAAAGATATACTCGTTCATCAATTGCCCAAAGACATTTCTCGCGTTAGTCAAGGCGTAGTCGCGGCGGAGAGTCGAATCCATCAGGGCTTCGACTCCTGCTGTGGTAGTTTGCACCCAAGCCAGGGCGGGGAGAGCGGCGAGCGCATCTTTGAGTAATCGCGTTTCGCCGAGGGCGATGTTCACATCCGCATTTATATCAGTTTCGATAGTCAAATCAGGCAGGCGCGCGATTTCGATTAATGCTCGGTATTTATCCGCTTCGCTGGAGAGGATTAAGAGTCTATTCATAAAATTCCTTTGAGGTTGTGAGTTATTGCGCCTTGATTATATGCGACAACTGAAAACTATATTTTCATAGATGACTTTCCGCATAGAAAACATACTATAATACCCGCATGGAAAATAGCCTTCGCGGATTTATGTCGCAAATTATTGATTATGCGGGCTTGTATCCGCCTGCCAGTTTATCGTTAACCGAAGCTTTTCATAATTTTGTGCAGTATCAAACGGATGATGATCTCTGGATGCTTTCACGCTTTGTGATTCCTGCCAAGCGCCTATCGGAATTGAATCAGTTTGCGGAAATATTCCCCAAGACAAAATTATTAGGTTTTACGGCGTTAGGGCGCGGAGCGGGCCAGGCTGAAGATGAGTTTCTTGAAAACCTCAAATTAGACCTTGCCGATGTTCGCGCTTTTTGTGAAGCGCATAAAGAGCAAGCCTTTGTAGATATGTTTGAAACGCCTTTGCCAATTGCTGTTCTGAATGAAAGATCGCGCACGCTGGATTTGATGAATCGATCCGCTGAAGCGCTGAATAAAAACGGCTTGACCGTTTTTTACGAAGCCCCATTTACCGCTGATTGGCAAACTCATGCGGAAAATTTAATCCGCGCGCTTCGCAAACTGAAAGATAAACATGTTGGCTTTAAGTTGCGCACGGGCGGCGTAACAGCAGATGCCTTTCCGACCACAGCGCAAGTCGCTTGGACAATTGTCGCTGTGCGCGATGCGGGGATTCCAATGAAATGCACGGCTGGCTTGCATCATCCGCTGAGACATTTCAATGCAAGCGTGCAAACCCAAATGCACGGATTTATCAACGTCTTTGGCGCGGGGCTTCTGGCAGTTGCGCGTTCGCTCGATCAAACGCAAGTTCAAGAGATTCTTGAAGACGAGAACCCCGTCAATTTCACGTTTGACGAAAAAGGATTCGCTTGGAAAGAACTTCACGCCACCCATGAACAAATTAAGTTGGCGCGTCAAGCTATCACGTCGTTTGGAAGTTGTAGCTTCGATGAACCGCGCCAAGATTTGCGCGCATTGCGCCTGCTCTAAAAAAAAACATCCAAAAGGAATTCCATGATCGAAGTTTCTCAAAATTCAGATTTCTCTTTGCAAAACCTTCCGTATGGCGTGTTCTCAACCAAGCATGATCCTCGCCCAAGAATTGGCACGCGCCTCGGCGATACCGTGATTGACCTCGCAGTTTTAGATGAAGCCATGTTTTTTGGCAAGCGCTATAACTTTTTTGCCAACGCAACTTTGAATCAATTCATGGAAGCAGGGCGGAGCGTTTGGACTGAAATTCGTCAGCGCTTGATAGATGAATTGAGCAAGACCAATTATCAGATTAAGCGCGAAGCGTTGATTTCAATCCAAGACGCGCAAATGCACTTGCCCGTCGCCATTGGCGATTACACCGATTTTTATGCGTCACGCGAACATGCTACAAACGTTGGCATTATGTTTCGTGGCAAAGAAAATGCGCTCATGCCCAATTGGTTACATTTGCCGGTGGGTTATCACGGGCGCGCTAGCTCGGTGGTGATTTCCGGCACGGAGGTTGTTCGTCCGCGTGGGCAGGTGGCGCGCAAAGATGCGCCGCCCGAATTCAGCGCCAGCCGTCAATTGGATTTTGAATTGGAAGTTGGTTTTTTTGTGGGCAAAGGAAATAATTTGAGCGAGCCGATTGCCATTGAAAATGCGCGCGAACATATTTTTGGCATGGTCTTGCTCAACGATTGGAGCGCGCGCGATATTCAGGCGTGGGAATATCAACCGCTCGGACCGTTCCTTGCGAAAAATTTTGCGACTTCAATTTCGCCCTGGGTGGTGACGATGGATGCGCTGGAGCCTTTCCGCGTGTTTGGACCAAAACAAGACCCAACGCCACTCCCTTACCTGAAAGTTGATTCGGCAAATGGATATGATCTTACGCTGGAAGTGACTCTACAAAGCGCCGCGCTGGAATCTCCGCAAACCATTTCGCGCTCGAACATGAAATATTTATACTGGGGCATTGATCAGCAATTGACTCATCATACGATTACGGGTTGCAATTTGCGCGTGGGCGATTTGTGCGGCACTGGCACGATCAGCGGACCGACCGAAGATAGTTGCGGCTCGTTGTTAGAGTTAACTTGGCGCGGCGAAAGACCGATTCAACTGCCGAACCATGAAACGCGAAAATTTTTAGAAGATGGCGATGTGGTGACGATTAAGGGCTACTGTCAAGGAGACGGCTATCGCGTGGGCTTTGGCGAAGTGAGCGGAAAGATTTTGCCCGCCCGAAATTGATTCTCTTGAAACCAAAATGAACGCCAGATGATTGGAGCAAGATGAAAAAAATCCTTTTGATCGAAGACGTGGAAGATACCGTTGAACTGGTGCAAAAAATTTTGACGGCGCACGGCTATGCATTTGCTCACGCGCCAGACGCCGAAACGGGTTTGCAACTCGCCTTGCAATATTTACCCGATCTCATTCTATTAGATTTAGGCTTGCCCGATTACGATGGGCAAACTTTGGCGGGCTGGATTCATAACGAGCGGAGCCTGCTTGCCATTCCGCTGATCGCTTTTACTGCCTGGCCCGAAGAAACTGCCAAACAAATGGTGGCGAGCTATGGCTTTAATGGCTATATTAGCAAACCGATTGTGAATGTCAATGCGTTTTCCGAAAGTGTGGCTTCGTTTTTGAAATGAATTCTCCTTTTGATGCAAAAATCAAATTACTCCCCGCGAGCGATTTTACGTTGGCGGAATTGACCGGCATTTACAACCAGACCCGCGTGGACTATTTAGTGCCAATGCCAATGAACGCGGCGCGTCTGGCTGAATATATCTCCACTTATGATGTGTCGCTTAAGAATTCATTAGTGGCGAAGCAGGGCGATGAACTGCGCGGCGTTGCCATGTTAGGCGTTCGTCCTGACCGCGCCTGGATCACGCGCTTGGGCGTGATCCCAACTACGAGGCGTACCGGAGTTGGCGAAGCTCTCACTGTCGGTTTGTTAGAACAAGCCGAGCGCTTGAAACTTAACTTTGATATGCTGGAAGTGATCAAAAATAATACGCCCGCGCATACCCTGTTTCGTAAATTAGGATTTTATGAAGTGGGGGAGTTGTTGGTTTTGAGGCGCTCGCTGATTTTGCCGCCAGACCCGGTCGTGGCGGAAGCTGAACGTTTGGATCGCGCCGAAGCTTTGATTTTAGTGGGGCGGAATCGCGGCACGCAACCCTGGACTAATCAATCCGAATCATTGCTCAACGCACAGGAAGTTTCCGGCTTGCATGTGACGCTTGTGGATGGGAGTCGCGGCTGGCTGGTTTATCAGCGTCAGAAATTTACGCTCACGCGCTTTATCTATAAAACGGAAGTTGGCGACCCGGTCAGAGTGGCGTATGCGTTTCTCTCGCATTTACATCAGCAATATCCGCGGCTGGATACGCAACTGGAAAATATTCAGGTAAATGACCCGCATTTGCCTGCATTTTACAAAATGGGTTACGTTGAATCTTTTCGCAGAATTGAAATGTGGAGGGGAGCGCCGCCCGCGAGTTTGGCCAGCGGTTGAATTTTATTGTTCGCGGCTTTTTATTTTATCTTCAATTCTTTTGTCGGGAATTAACCACATGATGGGAACGCCAACGTATAAAAGCATGGCGGCGATTGGCGATACAAAAGCGAGAGCGATTGCGGCGAGATAAATATAAACAGACCACAGCCCTTTGGTATCTTTACCA
>JADLCG010000071.1 GCA_020847355.1 Anaerolineales bacterium
CCGTGCGTAAATCGTCGGCGGTGAGTTGCGAGGCTTGCTGATAGCTGGGTTTGTCGGCGCTCATTGGGCTGAATTATATTTCACTTTTTCGCTTGTATAATTGGAATATGACCATTCAAATTTTTGAGATTAAAGCGCAAGCTAATCTGGCGCTGGATTTAAACGCCGCCTCGCTCGACGGGTTGACTGCTCAGCTTCCAAGCGGCTTTTACACCACCTTTAGCACGCTCGCGCAGGGGACGAAAGTCCTCGGTTTGAAAGCGCATTTGCAAAGATTATATTTGCCCGCCATAGCGAATCAATTGCGCGTGCCAGTTAGCGTAGACGAATTGAAACGGCGCATTGCCGCGTTGACAAAAAACAATCTGCCGCACGAATCGCGCGTGCGCTTGATTCTTACCAAAGACACGGGCAGGTTATATCTCGGCATTCAGCCTTTTGAGCGCCTGCCAGAATCTGTTTATCAAAATGGCGTGAAGGCGATCACTGCGAATACTGCCCGCCACGATCCGCGCATAAAGGACAGCGACTTCATCACCGAAAGCGCCGCGCAAAGAAAATTGCTCGGCAAAGATATCTTTGAAGTGTTATTGACCAAAGATGGAAAAATATTAGAAGGCATGACCTCCAACTTTTACGCCGTCAAAAGCGGAGTCATCGTCACTGCTCAACGCGGAATTTTGCTCGGCGTAACGCGCAAAGCGCTTCTGCGGGTTGCGAAAGGGCAGGGGATTTCAATTGCCTATCATGCGCCCAGTTTGGAAATGAATTTTGACGAAGCCTTGCTCACTTCCAGTTCGCGCGGCGTTGTGCCGATTATTTCAATTGACGAAAAAATAATCGGGCAGGGGAGAGTCGGTAGAATCAGCAAGCAACTCTCAGCGGGGTATGCGGCGTATGTCGCTCAAAAAGCGGAAGCGTTGATTTGAGGTGCAATCATTCAGTCTGATTTTCAAAGACATCGTAATAAGCTTTGTCAAGTTCTTCATCGGTCAAATGGGCATAACGCTCGGTGACGGCGATGTTTTCATGCCGCGCTAGTTTTTTGGCAATTGCCAAGTTGCCCGTGCCGCGCAAAGTTGCCGTGACAAAATAATGGCGGAAAGAATGCGGCGTGATCTTGCCGACCAGTTCCTTGCCTAGAAATTGTTCCACGCGCTCGCGGACTATATTGCGCCCGGTAGTGGTGGTGATTGGCACGACGCGCTTGCCTGCGCCTTTATCGTGCCGCGCGAAGAGGGGCAGGGAACTCAACGATCTGCCTGAACTGCCATCCAGTTCTGCGCGTTGCGCGAGATATTCTTTGATAACGCGCATGGAGCGCGTGGTAAAGCGGACAACGGCTTCTTTATCGCCTTTGCCGATGATGATGGCGCGCCCTTCGTTCCAATCAATATCGCCACGGCGCAAGTTGCAGGCTTCGTGGACGCGAAAGCCCGTATCCGCGAGGGTGATCAGAAATGCACGATCGCGGTATGCGCGTAGCTTAGCGTTTGTGGCTTCGGCTTCATCGGCAGACGCAGAGGGAATCAAATTTTGAACATCCTGAATGTTTTTTAGCAGAATTTCAAAATAGCGGTCTTCGCTTTGTGGCAGGCGTTTTCCGGGTTTGCGCGAACGCTGGCGAATCAGTATGGTCAGGCGGGATTGACTGAGGCGCGCCAGCTTTTCGGAATCCACATATAGGTAAAAGCCTTTTACCGCTTGCAGATGCAATTGCTCGGTTTTGGGGGCGTAGCCATGCAGGCGCTCGAGAAATTTGGCGAAAAGATTTTCAGACAAATTCTCAATTGGGGCGGTGCTTGCATCTATGGCTATTTCTGAGAGGAAGTTGGTGAAAATTAGCAGGGATTTTCTGTACGCCAAATGCGTGGAGGCGCTCCGCGCGCCCTCGATCATGCGTAAGTATTGGCTGATCACATCAGCAATGGTTGGCGATTTCGTCTCAGAGGTTTCGGTCATGCCTTCATTATATGGGTTTGCGCGCTCTTGTCAATGCTTTCGGTAATAATACTTATCGAAAGCATGAAGTCATCGGGAATGTAGCGAGTTCCCCCACTGGCGGACGCTGGACTATAGACCATGAACGCTGGCTGGAAGGAAACGATTCACTCGCAACTGAAAGTTGATTCTGCTCCTTCTGCCTTCATCCTTCATCCTTCATCCTTTGCATTCCCCTCCCCTGCCCCATCGAGCGGACTGGTAAAATTCAGAAACTACATAAGACCTGACAGAGACCTGACAGGTTTCATCGCGGAGTCTGACGATCGGACTTCTGCGTATGGAAAAGGATTCGACCCATCAAGGTTCTATGGAAACCTGTCAGGTCTTTTAGAGGAGATAATTTTGTTCGAACAAACATTCAAAAACATTGACGATAAATTGTGGAAGGATGCGGGTTGTTCCAGCGAGTTGGATTATGTGGAGCAAACTTCGTGGATTCTGTTCTTGAAGTATTTGGACGATTTGGAAAAGGATCGCGCGGATGCGGCGGAGTTGATGGGGAAAAAATATACGCCTATCATCACAGGTGAATACGAGTGGGAGAAATGGGCGGCGCCCAAAGGCAAAGATGGAAAACTTGACCATCACAATGCAAAATCAGGTGATGACTTAATTGATTTTGTTAATATCAAACTCTTTCCTTATCTCAAGAAGTTCAAGGGCGATAATCCTAATACGATCGAATATAAAATTGGCGAGATATTCAGCGAGTTGAAGAATAAAATCCAAAGCGGATATAACTTGCGCGAGGTTATCAATCTCGTGGATGAATTGCGCTTCCGTTCATCGAAGGAAAAGCACGAGATGAGCGCGTTGTATGAGGATAAGATCAAGAACATGGGCAACGCGGGCAGAAACGGCGGAGAATATTACACGCCGCGCGCGTTGATTCGCTCCATCGTCCGAGTGGTGAAGCCGAAGATCGGCGAGACGGTGTACGATGGCGCGGTTGGTTCGGCGGGGTTTTTGGTCGAGGCGTTTGAGTACCTCGAAGAAACAGAAGCAGGCAGAGGCACGAAAGAAGCGAAAATCCTGCAGGAGAAAACTTTTTACGGCAAGGAGAAGAAGTCGCTGGCGTACATCATCGGGGTGATGAATATGATCCTGCATGGCATTGAGGCGCCGAATATTTTGCACACCAACACGCTGGCGGAAGACATCGGCGATATTCAGGAGAAGGATCGGTATCACGTTGTGCTGGCGAACCCGCCCTTTGGCGGCAAGGAACGCGCCGAGGTGCAGAACAACTTCCCCATCAAAACGGGCGAGACGGCGTTTTTGTTTTTACAGCATTTCATCAAGATTTTGAAGGCGGGCGGACGCGCGGGCATCGTCATCAAGAATACGTTTCTTTCGAATACCGATAACGCTTCGGTGAGTTTGCGCAAGCATTTGCTGGAGACGTGTAATTTGCACACGGTCTTGGATTTGCCAGGCGGCGTGTTTACGGGCGCGGGCGTGAAGACGGTGGTTTTGTTTTTTGAAAAAGGCTCCCCCACCAAAAAGATTTGGTATTACCAGTTGAATTTGGAGCGCAATCTCGGCAAGACCAATCCGTTGAATGAAAATGACTTGGCGGACTTCGTGAAGTTGCAAAAATCCAAAGCGGATTCGGAGAACTCGTGGACGGTGGATGTTGCGGATGTAGCCCTTCGACAAGTTCAGGACGGCGCCCCCGCCTCTTTCGACCTTTCGGTTAAGAATCCACACCGTAAAGCGGAGTCTACGCTGAGAGCGCCTTCCGCCATCCTCGCGGAGATGAAGTCGCTGGACGAGGAGAGCGCGAAGATTTTGAAG
>JADLCG010000072.1 GCA_020847355.1 Anaerolineales bacterium
CGCTCAACCCACGGCGTGAAACCAAGCACGCTGGCTTCGCCGCCGCTAGGATGCAAAATGCCCGTGAGCATTTTGATCGTTGTGGATTTGCCCGCGCCGTTAGGACCGATAAAGCCAAGCGTTTCTCCCGCCTCCATTTGAAAGGAAAGCCCTTTGACCGCAACTGCAAAACTATAATCCGGTTTGATCAGCGAGCGCAGAGAAGCGCCTAGCCCTGCGGCTTTGCGTTTGGTTTGAAAAGTCTTTTGCAGGTTACGAACTTGGATGGCGGTCATGTTGTTGTAAAATGGGGGAGTTATATCAACTTGATTTTATAATGGCGTTTCAAAATTGATCCGAAGCGCTGAATATTTTTTCAATTATAGCTTGAAAGAGGTTATGAATGCGGAAGAATTTGATTGTTTGGGGCTTGGCGTTGAGTTTAATGATTCAAGCCTGCGGGAATATTCAGGATTTACTCCCGGCGACGCAAACGCCCGCCCCAACTGCTACGGCGACGATCACGCTTCCGCCCAGCCCAACCGCCACCTTGACGCGCACGTCGCTCCCCACGCCGACTACGACTATCGTCCATTTTGCCACGCAAGACCCCAACCTGCCGACTTCCACCTTTGCGCCAATCCCGATCATCATCGAAGGCGGAATCACCGCTACGCCTCTGCCGATTTATATTACGCCGACGCTTTTCAGACCCGGCATTGGTTTTCTTTCTGTAGGTATTTCTGAAAATAAAATCTTTTGGGGTTCGTGCAAACACAACCGCACGACCATCACCGCGATTGTCGAAGATGAAGATGAAGTTTTCAGCGTAGTTATTTTTACTTATGTCCGCGCCGCTAACCGCGATGATTCCACGCCGTGGACGACCGGCAATGTGATGCACGATCACCGTGACGGCACGTACACATACGTCATGTATGGGAGCGAAGTGGAAGGACATAATCATTATAAAAATTCGTGGGTGGTCTTTCAACTGGTGGCGACGGACATCGAAGGGCGCGAAGTTGGGCGCACGCGAATTTACGATCAATCCATCGCGCTTTCTCCGTGCGAATGATAAAGGATGCTTGAATGAAAAAGATATTAGTTCTCCTCAGCGCTTCAATTTTGATTTTAGCTTGCGGCTTTAACCCCGAGCAATTTTTATACGACCCCACGCTCACGCCGCGACCAACCGTCACTTCAACGCTAACCTCCACGATCACGCCAACCTTTACGCCCGTCACGCCATCCGCGACTTATACGCTCACGCCAACTTTGATTGGCTACAAAACCATCACGCCCACGCCAGCGGAATCGGCGACGCCGACAGCCTTCACGCCGTTCAACCAAATCACGCCGGATACAAAAACTCCGACGATCTCCATGCAAGGCTTTGTCACTATATTTTTATCCGCCGCTGAATTTTATAAAAAAGGTTGCGAGCCGGGCACGGTCAAATTTACGGCGCAAGTGGCGGATGCTTCCAGCGTGAATTTTGTCGTTTTGTTTGTGCGCTTTCGGAGCAAACAATCGGGCAACACCAGCGAGTGGACGAGCATAGGTATGCAACCGCTTGGCAACGGCACATTCGCGTATGAACTCACGCCGGATGAAATGAAAGCCGTGAATTCATTCAAAAACGCTTGGGTAGAATATCAATTGGTTGCCACGAATTTAGACGCGAAAGAATTAGGTCATACGGCGACTTTCTCCGAGAAGCTGACTCTGCTGGATTGCGCGCCCACGCCCACAGTCACGCCGGAAGCGACAGCCACTGCCTCTAAGTAATGATGAACATCCCGCCTGAATTATTGGCGATCTTACGCAAGGTAGAGCGCGTCGCCTCCTTAACTGGAGCCGGAGTCTCCCAAGAGAGCGGGCTACGCACTTTTAGAGATTCGCAAGACGGCTTATGGTCAAAATATGATCCAACAGAATTAGCCACGCCGGAAGCCTTTGCCCGCGATCCAAAATTGGTTTGGGATTGGTACGCTTGGCGCAGGGAAGCGATTAAGGGAGCGCGCCCTAATGCGGGGCATTATGCTTTAGTCCAAATGGAATCTAAAATTTTAGATTTCACTTTGATTACTCAAAATGTAGACGGTTTGCATCGCTTTGCCGGCAGTGAAAATATTTATGAACTGCACGGCAATATCAATCGCGTGCGCTGTTCAATTTGCAGAACTTTTGCAGAGGTATGGGAAGAAGATACGGAAGTTGTTCCCCAGTGTAAACAATGCGGCGGTTTGCTTCGCCCAGACGTAGTTTGGTTTGGCGAAGCGCTTCCGCAAGGCGAGTTGGAAGCGGCGGCGCGCGCGTCTAAAGCATCTCAGGTTTTTCTTTCAATTGGCACGTCTGGCGTGGTTCAGCCTGCCGCTTCTTTGGCGCGCGCCGCGCAAGCCAATGGCGCAATCCTGATCGAGATCAACGCCGAAGCGACTCCGCTGACTCCGCAAGTGGATTATTTTTTTCAAGGAAAATCCGGCGAAGTTTTACCGGAGCTAGTTCAGGCAATTTGGGGTAAATAGATCAATCTTGCTTTTCAACGACGACAGTCGCTTCTGTGAGCAAAGCGGCAATCGCGCCGACTGCGGCAAGTTGCGGGGCAAGCAAAACGCCCGCCACGCCAAAAGTCATTGGGAATTCCATCAAGGTTTTGCCGTCTTTATCTTTGATAATCACTTTGCGGATATTGCCCGCATGAATCAATTCTTTGATGCGGGCGAGCAATTTCTCGCCTTCGACTTTGAATTCTTCAGTGCGAAAATTTTCAGGCATAACTATTTCCTTTATTCAAACCACTTCTCGTCGAGCGGAGTCCATTCAGCGCTTTGATCGGCGCGGTCCGCCCAATTTTCTTTGCCGCTCCACGCCTCAATCTTGATGGCGTAAATGGATGTGGTGGTCAATTCTTTTTCGGTAATTTCACGATACTCTTTGCCCGCCGTCATTTGCGGAAAATATTTTCCGATCAGCCCATACAATAATCTTTTCGCTTCTTCAGGCTCTTCCACTACTCTTGCCGTGCCAAAAACTAAAACACTGCGGAATTGAAGCGAGAACTCCAGCGCGACGTTGGACGGTAAAAACTTGCCCAACTCGCTCGCCTCAAAACTGACCTTTGGGTTGCTCTCAATATTTGAGCGGACTCTCCCGACGATATGCGAGTGAAATACAATTTGGTGATTTTCTTCGTCATACCAAAAAGCGCTGGTGTTGATAAATGGTTGAGCGTTTTCTGTAGTCGCTATATGCCCAGATTGGGCTTTGGCGAGAAACGCTTTGATCCAAGTTTCGTCTTGAGTCAGATGCGGGCGGCGCTGGTGCGCGGTTGGGCTTTGATTTTGATAATTGCGCGGCATACGTTATTTTCTCTTTTGCAGTAAGAAATATTTGTAAATAGATAAGTGAGCCGCCATGCTGAGAACCGCCCCAGCCAGCGCCAGCATCCAGCTATAAAACCTTGAGTAGAACCCAATCCCAAATAAGAAGAAGTAGACCGCGGCCCCGAACATCAAGCCGCTCAGAATAGCGACTTCAATTGTCTGCTGGTAGGAGAGGCTGTTCCGCTTGTAGAGTAGCGGCATCGAACTCTCCCGCCAGCGAAAGGCTTTGGCTAACCCCTTATCTTTGCTGATGAAATATTCTTTGATTTGATTCAAGGCGGTCATTGATTCGTACCAAGCGGCGCGTAAGCGAGCGAGTTGAATTACGGTTAACCCGCCGAGTATGGTGAGCATGAGGAACAATCCGCTATAGACGAAGTTTAGCTCGATGAAAGCTTCGTTCATATTGAAGAGTTGAGCGCTAAAAAGCGCCGCCACCAATGAACCGACTGCGACTAAATAAAAAGAAGCGACTCGCGCGCGGTCCTCATTGGCTTGAAGCGCCGAATTGGCGATATATTCATATTCTGCAATCAGAATATCGTTACTTGCATTGGTGATGTTTGATTTTGTAGGCATGACCCCATTATAGACGATGGACGTTAGGCGTGACCTAACGTCCATCTCGGATTGCTATAAAGCCCATTCGCCTTGACGCATGATCGGTTCGCGTGTGCCGTCTTTATGAATGCCGTCAATATCCATTTTAGGCGAGCCAATCATAAAATCCACGTGATTCAAACTGACGTTTCCGCCAGCCGCGATAAATTCCTCGTCGTTGAGTTCCTCTCCGCCCGTCAGCGTGAAGCGGTAGGCGCGCCCAATGGCAATGTGACAAGAGGCATTTTCGTCAAATAACGTGTTGTAGAAGAGATGTCCGCGTTGGGCAATTGGCGAGCTGGCTGGCACTAGCGCTACTTCGCCTAAGCGGTGTGAACCTTCGTCTGTATCCACTAATCTTTTCAGGGCTTCTTCGCCTTTTTTCGCGGAGACTTTGGTAATACGCCCATTTTCAAAAGTGACTTGAAAATCTTCGATTAAAGTTCCGCCATAGCTTAATGGGAAGGTCGCCGCAACGACGCCATCGGCGCGATGACGATCTGGCAGTGTAAAAACTTCTTCAGTGGGCATGTTTGCAGTGAATGCCACGCCGTTCTGAGCGAGGGATTGCGCGCTGATCCAGCGATGTCCATTGGGCAGACCTAATGTGAAGTCTGTGCCTTCCGCTTTGTAATGTAGAGCGTCAAATTTTTTGGCTTGTAAAATATTGGCGCGGACTTTCAAGTTGTCAATATGTTTTTGCCAGGCGGCGATTGGATCGGGCTGGTCAATCCGGGTGGTTTCAAAAATTGCCTGCCAAAGTTTTTCTTGTGCCTTTTCGGCGGATAAATTCGGAAAAACTTTTTTCGCCCAAGCTTCTCCGGCGGCGGCGACTACGCACCAGTTAATGGCGTTGGTCGTCACTTTTTCGCCGACTTGACTTGCGGCAGTCAACTGTTTCTTTTGCATCATGCCGACAACTTCCGGGTCTAAGCCGCCGAGTAAATCCGGGTTTGAACCGGCGATGGAGAGCAGTGCGTCGCCGTTGTTGATCATATTCATAATCGCGTCAACCATGTGGGTTGGATATTCGTCAAAAGAATCTTTGGGCGCATATTGCGCGCGCAAGCGGAGCATTTCTTCATCGCCCCAAATGACTTCCACGTATTTTGCGCCCACGCCGTAAGCGGCTTTGGCGACTTCACGCACCAAGGGCGCAAATTGAAGCGGCACGCCGCGCGTGGCCATTAATGAGATGATGAGTCTTTGCCCCGTGCGAATATTTAATCCAACTTTGACGATCGCTTCAGCGTACTTCGTTAACATTGCTTGATGAGATGAGTCGCTCATAATGCCTCAGTTTTTTTGGAATTTTTCAAGTATAGCGCTCTTTATTCTGCGCTTTAAGCTGTGACTATCTTGACTTGGCGGGGTATATACTTACAAAAGATTTATGGAGA
>JADLCG010000073.1 GCA_020847355.1 Anaerolineales bacterium
AGAACTCCGACCAGTCCGGTTTCTTCAGCGATTGCGGCGAAGATGAAATCTGAAATGGCGACTGGAACGAGAGTCGGACTGCCCATCCCCGGTCCGCGCCCAAACGCGCCCCCGCTGGCTACGGCTAAGATAGATTGCACAATCTGATAGGATTGCCCAGACGGATCTGCCCAAGGGTAAAGCCAGGCGTTGATGCGAATATGAATTACGCTAATCAGGAAATAGCCGGCTAACAACGCGCCGAGCAAGATCAGTCCGGAAGTTACCAAAACTCTTTTTTTGCCGGTAGCAATGAAGAGCATGATCGTGAAGATGAAAATGAAAATAGAGGCTGTGCCGAGATCGCGTTGAAAAAATAACAGAAGTAGCACAAAGCCGGTGAGCGCAAGACTTGGAATTAAGAGCGGCAGGGAATTTAATTTTATAAAGGGTCGGTCTGCAAGATATGCGGCGAGATAAATAACCAGCAGGAGTTTGAGCGGCTCGGAGGGTTGCAAATATATGCCGCAACATCCCAGCCACAAACGCGGACCGGAACTGATCGGATTTGTGCCAAAGAGGATCGTGAGCGCAGTGAGAATCAGCCCGCTAAAAAGTAGAATATATTTGTATTGGCGGAGTAACGCGAAGTATGCGCGAAAGCGGACGAGCGCAATAAAAATAAGCGCGCAAATGATCAGCCAGAGCGTTTGCTTAAAGCCAAAGCCGCCGTTGAGCCGCCAGATGGTGAGAAGCCCCCAGCCGCTGAGAAGCGCCGCAGACGAGAAAAGATAAGGATCGTGATCTTGTAAATATTTGGCGGTTAGGGCGCTTAAGATGCGAATTAAGATTAACCATGTGAAGAAGCCGATCCAATGCGCGAATTTATAGTTTACATCCCAAGACCTTTCGCGCACGGCAGGCGCCAGCGTGAGCAGAATAGAATATAAGCATAAAAACACGCCCGCCCAGCGGAGCAGGCGCGCCTGAATAGTGTTTGTCATGCCGCAATCTTACATCAGTTTTTGATTTATGTTTTTGAGCGGATTTTATTTATTATCTTTTTCTAACTTAATTGTGGGAGAGACAAAAACATCCACGGAGATGTTGACGAGTAAGCGTGAATTTCCGCAACGAATTTCATCGCCGGAAGTGAGCACTGTTGGCGTAGTGAGCGGCAGTTGATTTAGAGATGTGCCGTTTGTGGAGGCTAGATCCTGCGCCCACCATTGACCATGATGGTAGCTGATTTGAGCGTGCCGCGTCGAGATAGTATCGTCCCCTTTAAGCGGGATATCGCAACCCGGGTCGCGCCCAAGGATGATCTCCGGCTGTGAAAAGTGCCGCTCAATTTGCGGGCTATGCGCCGATTGAATCGTAATGCCGATATTAGGGACGCGCCGATTGGCGAGCGCGTAGCCTTGTTTATTGATCTCGCGCCATAAAAGATAAACTGCCCAGCCTAAAAAAGAATAGAGGGCAATTGCCATCAAGAGGCGCAGGACGAGGGCGAGAGTTCCGCTCATTCTTTTTTGATGAATTTAGCGGTGGAACGATGATCTTTGGAGAGATGCGCGGTAGGTCTATCGGCGGTGGCATTTTGAAGCGGGGCAGTCTCTTTCAGGTCCGGGCGGGGCGGGGGATTATCCTGCCCAAAGATGAGCGAAACTCCGGCGAGCGAGATTACGTCTCCCGGATAAAGCACGCTTTGGCTGGTGCGTTGACCGTTAACAAATGTGCCGCCGGTTGAATTTAAATCAAAAACCACATACCGCCCTTTGATCGAACGCAGTTGCGCGTGCGCGCGCGAGACGCGCGGATCGTCAATAATCAGTTGGTTATCTAGCCTGCGCCCAATGTTGATCACGGCGACGGCTAGCGGAAACACCTTAACGCCTTCAACGATTAGAAATGCGTTGGCTGGGATGTTGGCGTTATCGTCTGAGGTTTCTACGGTTAGTGGGGATGCGTTTGTATCTGCCATTGGCTCCGCCCGATGCGATGCGATGATGCTGGCATCGTGAAGGGGTAAGTTGATGTTTGACGATAGGGTTATCGTCGGGCTGATTATAAACTGTAAACCGGCTTCGCGGGCGACTGTGACGAGAGAATGTAACAGTACTGCAAGCAATTCCTTATCTTGAAGAATGAGCAAGGTTTCGGGGTGGGCTTGGAGCGTGTAGACATTCGGCGCGAGTAGCGAGCCGTCTTCTAGAGTTTGCGTATTGCTCTGCATGGCAGAGGCTAATTTTTGGATGATCACATCATCCACTTTTATCCCCGGAAACGCCGTTAGCAAATCTATCTCGATCAAGGTTTGCAGTCTGGCTTCAATTTCCTTTAGGTTCATTTTGGCGACCCTGGCTTTCTATAACTTTTCTTTGCAATTTGGACAAATGCGCTCGTGCTTAGTGACGACGAATCCGCAATGCGGGCAAGCGTTAGGTTGCGCCATGCCCAGCGGCGCCCCGCAGGCTAAACAAGCCGGCTCGCCAACCGGATTAGCAGTGTGGCAAAACTCGCAGGTCACGCGGCGTAGGCGTTCGGATAGCTGGGTGGATGCGCCGGAGGTTTTTACAGCCTGTTCGATTACTTTCCAAACCTTCTCAACCAATTGTAGGTTTTCCAAATCCTGCGCGATATCGTCCAGCCTGCCAAACAAGCTGAAGGGATTGCGAATTGCCGAAAGCGCGCTGGCTCCCAAGCTTGCGGCGACTCCCAGCCAAGCCTGCTGGCCCGCTTCAACGATCACGCCGTCTTCGCCGCTTTGAATGGTGACGGTTAGCGCAGTCTGCCCGCCAGAACTGGCGTTTGGGCTGGTGCTAACTTGAACGATCAGCTTATCGCTGGCGCCTAAGGTTTGCGCGCGCAGATTGCCCTGATTAAATTCAGCTAAAAGCGCTTGGGCAATATCAACTGGTTGGATGTTTCCGTGAAAAAATTTGCGTTCCATGATTTAGATTATAATCCTCTTCAGAATTCTATTTAGAGATTTACGGAATGCCGCGCATCAAGTTTCATTTACTCCCCACGTTTTTTATTCTGCTGATTTGGATCATAACCGCTTCTTCTCAGACTGTGGCGCTGGCGCAAGAATCCTCAGCCTCGCCTACGCCGCCCAGCGGAATCTTCATCACCGTATTAGGCGACGAACCGTTTGCCAACAT